>CALLLO010000154.1 GCA_938082985.1 uncultured Candidatus Marinamargulisbacteria bacterium
TCTCCATTCTATTTTTCATGCTTAGTTTATGCTTATTAAAACTTTCTTCAAGACCGGACACGCCTACTGACAGACACCTTATTTAACCTATACCCTTGTAAGAACAGAGCGTTTATAGACTCGCTTGGTCTAAAAAAATCATGAAAAAAATCTCACAGTTTCTTCCATTTGAGTATGTAGAGTCTGACGATTACACGTATAACTACGTCTCCTTATAAAAGTTCCATTGCCCAAAAAATGGAATCAAAATCCCCTTTACGTATAATACCTGGGCCTCCCCTTTATAGTCCATACATCTAACTTTTTTCCTAACCACAGACTTAGTTCGCAACTTTTTAATGTCGTCTGCCTTAATACTTACCTGTGTTGGAGAGCCTATCGAATAGGTTTCGTTGTGCGCATATACCAACCTTAAAACCTGAGAATCATACGCAAAGGTCTCTTCTCTAAGCTCTCCTTTCTGCGAGGGATGCCATACTGGGTCTAAACGAAAAAGGGAGTTGTGTAAAGTACCTTCGATTTCTTCAATTTTATGGCCGCGAATGCGATACCTCACCCTACCTACGTCTTTACCCTCTTGATACATATCGACCTTTCGGTTTTTCAAGCAATAGTGTAAGTCATAAACAATAGTACGACTATCTAGCTTAATCGTTAAGCTTAACTGTACTACTGGACGAACTAGGGCATTTTCTTTAACTACAAGCATAGCCGTAACAACGGACTCCTTCGGATGATGAATCAGTGTATAAAATATTAAGGCTTCGGGTAGTGAAATGTTTTTATAGGATTGATATACAGGTGATTTATAAATCGAGTTTCGAGAGTCAAAATGATAGAAATCTTCAATCTTTTCAGCCTGTTTCAAATGCGCTACAAAGGACACATCATCAAAGCCTTCACCCACTTCTATGTCAGATTCCTTGGCGGTAAACCAGCGTTGAGACGAATCAAAATCACCATCTTCATTGGTGATGGCATTAGGCGATAAAAAAATCCCCTCATCACTTTTAGCCGGCCCCTTAAGATCAGATACACCGGTGCTTTTCTTTTTTACTTTTTTTCGATAGGGACGAGTGGCATAGAGTGGATACGTCCCGATTGCTTGGATGTTCATAATATGCGACCCACCAGGATTATAACTCGGTGTAAAATAACTTATGTTTCGTATACCAAAGTACACCCCAGACCCAAGCAATAAGACTTAGGCCAATCAAAAACAAGTTAAATCCAGGACTAAACGTTTCTGTTAAAATATCTTTTTGAGGCACAATTAAAACAAGCCTCCAGTCCTTAGAAAAGTCTTCAGGAAAGTCTTTAATCGACACGATATATTTTTGAAAGTTGTCCCTAATCGTAAACAATTCTTCTGGAAAAGAGGCATACTGCGCATAGGCTTTTTTTATGAGTTCATTATTAATTTCAGATATATGTAAAGGATGTAAGTCCGACTCTAATCCACCATGCGATATCTGCTGGTCTGAGTTTGACACCACTTTATTTTTACTATTTATGATAAGCACCAGTGTGTCTTCACTTAGCTTTTCTTTATTGATGCGTGTAGAAATTTGGTTAAGCTCAATATCTACACCAAAGACACCTCTGAAATTATTATTCGAATCATAACTAGGATAAGACGCAGTTATGCCAGGTACTTGTCCTGTAAAAAATATATAAATATCTGTCCAAAAACTTTGACCACTATCTTGGGCCCCAACAAACCAAGGGCGTGTTCTTGGATCATAATTTAATTTTTTAGATTTTTCTACTTTGCTAATCGTACCAAATAAGTCTCTATGTTTAAGAATGGAGATAGGCGCGTCTTTTGTTCTATATACTAGCTTAGTTAAGAGGCTTGTATCCTCTTTTTTCTTTATCATGTAAAAGTTACCACCCTTATCACCATAATAAAGACTTTGTACTTGAGGATAGGGTTTAATGAGACCATAGAAATAGGTCTCCATTTGTTGTGAATGACTTACATCTATGGCTCCTTCTTCAGCCAAGATCGCACTGGATTGAGCAAGATGCATCGCCGGCAGTAAAAAATGTGTCGTAAGAACTACGATATTATCGTTCATTTTCTCTAAAAGAGACTGGGATAGTGAGTCTAATCTGTCTGCTTTAAATTGATAGCTCAAGCCAAAAGATAGAAGCGTTGTCATACATAATACAATCAGTATAAAGGTGGGTATCCGTATCGATTTTTTGAGTATACTCATAGTCTAAGCATAACTACCTTGTGGGCCGTATGCAACCAAGATCCCGCTTTACTTTTCATTCTTATTAAGTGCATCCACATACAAGGTCAAATCTATGAGATCTTTTTCTAATAACTTTGTCCCCCACCCTCGCATTCTCATATTAGGCGATCCTTGGTGAATAATTGTAAAAATAGCAGATTTACTTGAGCCATGTATAAAAGCAGTATCTGTGAGAGAAGGGGCAGCTGAAGACCCAGATCCATCGAGGCTATGACATTTCGAACATCTTATTTTAAACTGCAGGGCTCCATTTTCAAGCCTCGTATAGGTAGTTTCAATACTTTCCCAATCTATAGTAGGCGCTTTTACAGGAACTTCTTTCGACTCTTTAAGAAAAAGTACGAAGGTGAGAGAAAGACTCACCAAGCCGACTATAAAAAGGCCATACGCTTTTACTTTTGTAGTATTCATACGGCAAAAAAGAAACCAGCAAAACTCGCCCAGTCTCCTGAACAATCCCAAGCAAATTCTTCAAATATTTCATCAAAATTTAAGCTAGCCGTCCACGTCTCTATCGCATGTTTATCCGACGAAAAATTATAGGTATCCGGATATTGATAATGCTTAGCTTGTGACTGTAAGTGAGTCAATCTGAAATTCCAAAAAAAACGTGGTTCGTCTAACTTATAGTCCTCTAAAACATCTCCATTACAGTAAGGAATAAGCCCATAATTTCCAAAAACCATATTTAAATAATTATGTTTCTTTTTATCCTCATGAGTTTTATACACTTTTACTATAATAAATGGAGCAACCACATCAAATTCAGATTGGTCTGGCATCTGATCTATTTTTTCTTGCGTTGTGTTACGGATGTAGTTAGAGTCAATATCTATCATCATATCGACAACGTCAGCTAAAGAATAATCTCTAGCCTTTAAATCTATTTTTTCAGTTATGTACATGGAGTTCCTTGTTTAAATCAATCGTTTTAAGGTTAGGCTTACAGATTACCTTGCCATCTCTCGAGTCCTGGATAAACAAAAGATGCTCTTTCCCTGAGAGCTCTGAGCCTTTAACTATATCCATAAAAGTCCCATCTGCGTCTTGTCTATGAATCTTCATTCCCGCCGTAATATAGAGCCCAGCTTGAATCGTACATCCAAACCCTAAAGAAATACCTGTTCCTGAGTTAGCCCCTAACAAACATTTAGACCCAATAGAAATCACATGATTATTTCCTCCAGATAGCGTCCCCATAATAGACGCCCCACCGCCTACATCGCTGTTTTTACCCACAACAACTCCTGCCGAAATACGGCCTTCTACCATCGCGTTTCCTTCAGTGCCTGCATTAAAATTAATATACCCGGCTGGCATCACGGTGGTTCCTTCCCCAAGATAAGCACCTAAACGCACTCTAGACCCATCTGCTATCCGCACGCCACTTGGAACGTGATAGTTAACTAAATAAGGAAATTTATCTATATGGGTGATGCTTAGAGGAGACTCACTAAACTGGGCTTTGATACGTTCACTTTCAGTGTCTTTAACAAGAAGGGGACCTTTGTTGCTCCAGGCAATATTTTCTAATTTTCCAAAAACACCGTCTAATGTAATCCCGTGTGGTTTAACGAGACGTTGAGACATTAATTGAAGTTTAAAATAGGCTTCTTCAGCAGTCTCAACGACTTGATTAGGATCACAGAGGGTAAATAAAATAATATCGCCGGTAGAGTAAGGGTTAGTCTGCGTTGGGAGCTCGAAATCTAGAAACCTTTGAGCGTCTATGTGTGTAATAATTTCAAAGCCATTCTTAAGTTCTTTTATTTGACTTAATGTTTCTTTATTACGCTCTGTTATTGTCGTGATTTTAGGAAATAATACATCCAATGTTTTTCCGTCTCTAACGCGTCTTAATCCTACTGCAACCCACATAATACTCTCCTTATATCTTTAATAGTTTTTCTAAATAATGATCAATATCTGTGACCCGAATATATTCGTTCGGCTTATGCGCCTGCTCGGTTAACCCTGGACCAAAATTAAAGGCAGGGATACCACATTTTGTCATTTGAGCGACATCCGTCCACGCTTGTTTGGCTTCAATCGGAGCGTTTAAGTTTGTCGTTACAGTTTTGAAAAGGTCACTGTTGATAACCTCTCCAGGAAAAACAGCATCGTGAATACGAAATTGACCTTCTTCTAAGCCTAATCCTAACAAAGTCTGCTTTAGGGTTTCTTCCGCTTCTTCAAGCGTCTGTGTCGGTGCAAATCTATAATTAAGATTACACGTCCAATTCTCAGGAATTGTTGTACGTCCTGGATCTGACTGGCTTTCAGTTATCTCTAAAACATCAAAAAAATCTACACCAAAAAGTGTTTGTTTCTTTTCTTTAATTTTTTCAATACCTTGAATAAAAGGAATCGCTTTATAAAGAGCATTCTCACCATTCCAAGGTCTCGCCGAATGCGCCGCCTTACCCGTAATTTTCACATGAACATGGATACTTCCAACACAGCCTATCTGAATCGTATTATTTGTAGGTTCTCCCAGTATCGCTAAATCTACCGAGTCAAAATATTCAGGAAAAGCTTCAATAAGGCTATACAGACCATTATCATGAATCGCAGTACCCTCTTCTCGTGTGTAAGCAATAAAAGAAAGGTTATATTTTTCTTGAAGTTCAGGGTGATGTTTGAGTACGTGCATAAACACAGCAACAGCAGCTTTCATGTCAGACGCTCCCGACCCATGAAGCTGGTCATCTTCGAAATAAGGGTCGAAATGAGCAGGAACAACATCGGTATGTCCTACCAAACTGATATGTTTTTTACCCTCTTTAAATGGACATACAAAAATGAGAGAGTCTTTTTCTTCTAGAATTCTATCGAAGGTCAGGTCAGCTAAATAATTTTTAACAAAAGCTTGAACGTCTTGTTCTTCAAAAGTAGGCGACTTTACGGCTAGGATCTCAGCGACCAAAGCTATCACGACACTATCCTTAAGGCTGAAATTCTGGCTACAACTTCATTGATAATATCATCCGTGTCGCAGTAAACCATTCTAGCGTAGCCTTCTCCACCCACTCCAAAAGCTGTTCCTGGAGTCACAACCAAGTCTGCCTCTAAGAGGTACGAACATATATCCTCAGAGCTCTTTAATATAGTATGAGAAAACCAAAAATAAAAGCCAGCCTCCGCCCCAAAAATTTTAAATCCTTTAGATTCTAAAACAGGTTTGAGCTTGTCTCTCTTTTCTTTATACATTTTGGCATTGTCTTCTGCATGTAACGAGTCATCCCAGGCTGTGATGGCGGCTTTTTGTATAAATGTTGGGGTACCAACACCCATAGCCGCTCTCATTTTTTTGAGGTTTTTAATGAGCGTTTTATTTTTGCTCATCATTGCACCAATACGAAAACCCGTCATGTGGCTTCTTTTAGACAAAGATCTGAAAGCTAGCCATCTATCTGACTCTGGAAAGTCTAGGCAAGATATTGGACGTTTACCATAGTAGAGTGTGTTGTAGCATTCATCTGAACAGACAAAAAAATTGTGTTTTTTAGCTAGAGAAAGGAGTTT
>CALLLO010000155.1 GCA_938082985.1 uncultured Candidatus Marinamargulisbacteria bacterium
AGTAAAGAGAATGAGTGTAGCTTGAAACTCTTTTCACTAAGAAACGACGATTCTCACGTCATGTCTCTTAAATCATCCAATTAGACCCAAATAACATCATCGCAATAGCCTGATGTTCATGCCTATCGTCTTTGTCGCAAATATGGGTCCACAATAAACGTGTGAGTCGTAAATATGGGTCAGTGTGACTGTCTAGAGTTTCTCCACTTAACTGTGTATAGACCTTACGAATGTCTTGCGCACTAACGACTCTAATGTCTGTGGGATGAGGGGACAGGGTATCGTCGAGGTGAGCGGCAAAATAGGCTAAGGTCTTTAAAAAGGATTGCCCAATAGGACTGTGATTAAAAAAATGATATGTCTCAGATTCTGATATCCCCAACAGCCTCAATTTTTCATGAAAGTGTGATAGTCCTTCTTTGAGGCCTGCTAATTGAGGGTCGAAGGTGTTTAAAATTAATTGCGCACGTCCACTATCGATTGCACGTATTTGGTCTAAAATATGGCCCTCTGTTTTATATTTTTTTGAGGGTCTAGAAAAATAAGTGGTTACGATTTCTGAAATGTCTTGAATGCGTTTATGTAAACTGTGACGGGTAGTGATGTGGTGTGAGTAGGCGGTGTAGAGCGTTGTTGCGAACAGCTCTAAAAGACGTGCTTCGTGTTCTTTTTCGTCAGATGATTGCTGCAAGCTAAGGGCCTGATGCTGTATATGATTGGCCATAATCATAGACAAATATGTGAAAATATTTTCTCCGAAAAAGTAGAGTTTTCGGCTTCCAGGCTGAAAGGTTTTAAGTGTAGACGGTGTTGAAAGTGTGGACGAACGTAAGGGGGAGTCTCCTACACCAAAGAAAGAGCGTATACCTTGTTTTTGTGCTGTTTTTAAGAATAGAGAATTAATGTAATGGGCATAAAAAGGACCGGCTTTTTTCTGGTTGTCACTGCCGGCACACATCATAATTGTACGCTCGAATAAGAGGGGGTTTTTTTCTTTTTCATTCATTAAAGCTACGGCTTGCTCCATGCTTTCTTTGTCTTCACATAAAAGAACGATATCACCTGTATGAGAGATAAGGTGAGAGACCGTCTTTAGGATGAGTAGCGAGAGTTCAATGTCTTGGGTGATAGAGCCAGAATCGCTTTGTATCATGGTCATGTTCGCTTGGGTTTTCATCATGATGGCGTAGGTGTCTAATAAAGTCTGACTCTCTTCTGAAAATGAGACCTTTGAACGTGTGGAGGGGCTTATTTTTTCTGATAAAAAATGGTGTAGCTTTGATTTTTTCTCGTCTAAAGCCCAATCTTGGAAGCCTGGAAGAAGGTCGTGGATAAGGTCGAGATGAAAGGCTTCTCCTTTTCTGCAATGGGGGAGACCTAAAGATAAGCCTCTTAACTGTACCAATTGTCTGGCTTGTGTCCAGGCTCCAGCACGTATGTGACTTGTTTTTTCTATTTGCTCTAAAAGTTTAGTTTCTTCAAGAAAGTCTGACTCTGATGTGAAGCCGATATGGAGCAGAGCAATATCTTTTTTTGTACGTATATACAGTTCTGCAGCTTCTGCCATTTCTACAAGTCTGTAATACACTAAGCCACTGAGTGTTTGAATAGCATCCCAATGCTCGGCGTCTCTTTCAGCTATGTATCGTTTCCACGCGGGTTGTCCGTCTTGTTTTATCGTGGCTAACTGAGCCGCTGCTTTTTTTTCTAAGGCTGCAAAGGCCTCGTTTTTTACTTTGTATCGGATAACGGCATCGTTAGCGCTTAGCCCTTCAAAACAGCATGTGCGTCCATAGGCGAGGGATAAGGCTGTTGTTTCGCCTGTTACAAAGGCGTTTCCGTCCATGTCGCCACGCCAAATTTGGAGTTCGTAGCGTAGCTGATTGTTTAGGTCTAATATGCGAGGGAATAGGGGGTGTTGAGACAGCTGAGCATCTTGCTTAAATATGTCTAAGGTTTTCGTCGTCCTCGGTAGATGGAGAAGTGTTTTAGGGGCATTAATATCCAGAATAAGCGCTTCGATTAAACTACATTGCACATGCACTATAAGCTTGGGCCAGTGCGCAATAATATGGCCTTCGTTTTCTTTGATAGCCCGCGACAAATTGTGTTGTTCAGAGCTTGGTTTTATTTTTACTTTTCTATAATTGGGCGTGTACATAAGTTGGTAGAGTGTGTCTCTCATACCTTGACTGAGGTCGGCTAACTCAGCGCGAGCAGCGAGTGTGATATGCGGGTCCGTAAGAGAGGTGTAAGCGGCTTTTTTGAGTAACCACGTTCGATGTGTAAATTCTATTTTTCGTTTGAAATTTACAATTAAACCTCTATCCATATCAACAGGATGCGCCGTTAAAACGTCAATCATACAAAAAGGGAGTAGGTCGAGTGCTTGTTCAACAGAACACTGTCTAAGTAGTGTGTCCATGGCCTCAGTAACAGGAGTTGTACTGATATGTTCGGGCGTGGCGATGTAGGTGCCTTTGTCTAAGGATCGAATAAAGAGGGTGATATGTAAGAGGTGGATGAAATCGTCAAACTGTTGAGGGTCTACCGTTGAGAACATGTGTTGTATGTCTTTAATTAGATGGGGAGATTGAATGGAGTGTTCGGCTAAATCAAAGGCTTGGTTACAGGCGTTTTGGAGGTGGATATAAGACGTGTTGCGGGTAATGTCTTGAAAAATATCTATGAGAGACGCCTCGATATCTGGAGGAGACGGGATAGAAAGCACTAGTACATACCTGCCTGCAGTAATACTAAGGTACACGCTTCAAGGCACAGGATACCTTTATCGCTGAGTACCTGCATAAGGGCTGGTTTTCGGCTCCTGGGTTGAAGATTACGCGACGGGGTGCCACAGCGAGTATGTCGTCTTGCATAGGTGCCGATTTTTCAGCGGAGACGTACAGTGTAATCGTGTCGATTGGCTCGTTTATATCAGAGAAAGAATGACTAACAGGACAGTTGTCGAGGGTGTTGATTTTAGGGTGCATAGGGATAACGACGTAGTCGTGCTTGTGGAGTAAATGAAAGGCTTTGTATGAAAAACGATGCGGCTTATCTGAGGCTCCAATTAAGAGTGTTTTTGCTGTGTTCATATGAGTGTCCCTTTCTAGTTTTCGTATCTATTACCGTTGGGTGTTAGTTTAACACGCGCGATTGGTAAAAAGTGCAACTGGGATACCTAGCCCCTAGGACTTCGCGTTTGCACGAGGGTTTTGTTGGTGTCACTTTTTGTGAGGTGGTAGCTGAAGATGTAGGTGGGAGTTTCTTCTGAAGCGCTGTTGGCGAGACCATATCTGAGGTCGTGAATCCATATGCCCGTGGCGGTAGGTTCTAGGGTGTAGTACCCCTTTGTAAAAGCGAGCATTTTTTGAGTGATTGGGTCGTTGAAGTGTGGCGGTAGCGCATGGTTTTTTGGAATACGGATTAGAGGGTATCGTTTGGATGGGCTTAAGAGAGAGAGTTGCGTGACGTAATAGGCTGTGTTTGTTTCGGCGGTTGTGGACCATGAGAGTGTGGAGAATGCTTTTGGGCGGCTTGTGAGGCCTTGTGTTTGTATGGCGTTTTCTTTAAATACGGTTTCGAATTGGGGTGTTATGTAAGCTTTTATACTGAGGGCCCAGATGAGGTATAGGGAACTTAAGATGATGCCAATGAGGCTAAGTTTTTTTAGCGTGGGAGGGTCTTTTTTGAACATGGAGATAAATAGGGTTATGAGTAAGGGCAGTGTGTAGAGTGGGTCGACGATGAAAATACTGTTGAAGGCTATGCGAGTTTGGTCTGGCCAAAAGACTTGAGTGCCCCAAGACGTGAAGCAATCTAAGAGTATATGCGTTGCGATTGCCCAAAAAAATAGGGATGTGATTGTCTTGAAGGGCCATTTTTTGGAGAAGAGTCGGATGATGGTGGCTGAGATGAAGGGGAGTGTTAGGGCACCGATAATGGAATGGCTGAATCCGCGGTGGTGGTTGAGGTAATTGAAATCGTCTGCGCCAAAGGCTGTAACGATAAAATCTAAGTCAGGGAGTGTTCCAGCAAAGGCACCTAGTAGAAAGGCTTTTTTCCCTAATGTTTTACCCCCAACGACGTAACCGACGGCGGCGCCTAATGCTAATTGTGTGATGGAGTCCATAGATTATAAGACGAAAGAGAGGGGAGGGTGATTGCTTTTTATTGATCTCCATTGAGGGAAATGTATCTTATATAGGTGAGTATAGGTTTCCAACGTCGCTACCGATACAAGAGGTTAGGGCTATGGTGCCTGAGTTGTGTGAGTCTTTGGGCGTGGATTGTGTTGTGTATTACGACTTAGAATTTGTTTATCGAAAACATGTGTCTAGAAGCGTTGGATATAGTCTTAACTATTATCATACTCCCTTTGATGCTTTGTTTCATAAAACGAGGTTAGCTATTAGTTTGAATGTGAGTGCGATTGATAAAGAGGGTAGTTTGAGCACATCTCGGCATTTTTACCTATAAGTAAAGTGACGCGGCCTAAGATGAAAGAGGGTGTTGTGTATACAGAAAAGACAGCTCATATTTTTGATGACGTGTTTGAAAAACTTACTTTAAAACTGTTTGATGCTGAGATATAGTGTAAGGTGCAAATAAACTACAGACTGCCCATAAAAAAAGATTAGAGATTAAAATAATGTCAGTTACTAAAAATAGAAGCCTAAGCTTTTCGCCGATTCGTAATCGTATACATACGAGAAAATCTAATTTAAAAAAGAATGTGTCTAATAAAAAGAAAGAGGGATCTGCGGCCTCTCATTTGAGTAGAGAGGCTGGAAGTTTTGCGTTGGTAACACCAAAAAAAGCACTTGGGTTGGGACGTTCTGTTTCTGCGCCTGACTCACAATCTCCTACCTCTGTTTCTTCTTTAGCTACTAGTCCACCCGTTAAAATAAAAATGAAAAGTGT
>CALLLO010000156.1 GCA_938082985.1 uncultured Candidatus Marinamargulisbacteria bacterium
CAATAGGTCGGTATAAGCACTACATCGAAGATTTTTTTTTGTAACACCCAAAGCATTTCAGACTAGTCAGCTCGGACTAGGTGGCGACGCTCAAATAGCCGAATATTATAAAATAAATAATACAAATTTCAAACTTTCATATGGAGCTACTGACAAACTCACCCTGGCTGTGAAAATTCCTTATATCAGAAAAGAACTTAAATACACACAAGACTATATAACATTCATGACAGACAACTATGATGGATATTTCCCAAACCCTCCAGAAAAAGCTAAGGGTACAGGAATAGGAGATGTAGAACTGAGTTTTAAATACAAAATAAATGACACGTCTGCTTTAGCACTCGCCTACAAGGGAGGCTTACTTAAAGCCGGTAACGGACCACAACAAATAAGCGACGTGAGCGATGGACATGAAGAGTTATCGACAGGCTACAAAGCAGATTTCACGTCATTTGCACTCTATAAAGATATCTCTGTTAAAAATCATATTATAAGCGCCACAGCCGCTTACGCACATTCATCTAGAGGCTATGAGTTCACTCTAGACAACAATTATGCCACTGACCCTGGGGATACCTTTAGTTTTCAAGTAGAGTCAACATTTAACCCTCATGAAAAACTAGCCTTAAAACCAAGCTTTACCTACGTCCAAACAGGCTACGATGAAAAGAAAGAAGCTGCTGGGAATTGGGATGAAATAGATGGCTCAGAATCAGCGGCTACTATTTATGGAATAAGAGCGACATATGAACCTGCCATATTTTTAAATCTTTGGCTAGATTATTCAAAAACAAAAAACGAGAAAGTGGCTAGAGGAAATTATGAGTATCCAGGAAGATTGTTCATAGATAATTTTGTAAGCTTTGGGATAACTTTGTTTTACCAATAGTAAAAAAAATAAAAAAATAAGAATAAAAAAGCACTCACACTCGAGGGCTTTTTTTTGTAAGAAAATATGTAAAAAATACATCTTTACTCTATCGCTATTATTGGTTAGACTATCCTCATGAGCTTCGGAAGATATTTACACCAATTAAGAATTAAACAAAAACCAAAAAAAATGTCGCAAGAACAAGTGGGCAAAATTATTGGTACAACACGTCAATATATTGATGCGATTGAAAAACAAAAAATAAACACATCCCCTCCTCGATTTCAACAATCTGTACGATTAGCTGAAGCACTTGCTCCAGATGAAAAAACAAAACTAGAATTTATGTGGCTTGCATTTAAAGAAAGAATTCGTAACAACTGGGACTATTATGAATATCTTCATAAAAATCAAGGGCAGCGACCAGAAGTGGGTAAGTATGAAGCGCCTGGAATCAACAGACGGCCCAATACTATACAACTGCGTTGTAAGTATGAAGTTCAATGGGTAGCCAAAACACCAATCACTATCTCAGAAGAAAATAGAGTAAGACTAGATCAAACCATTACTGAGCATTTACATACTATTAAATTTTCTCTAGATGCATTGGACATTACAGACACTCAAATAAGCTTAATCATTTCAGCACCTAGCCCTGATTGTGTTATAGACTTTGCAGAAGGTCTTAAAGATCTAACGTCGCGTATGCTAAAAACTCACAGTAGTGATCTTGTGATTCAATCGCCTAGTTTTTGGGAAGAAGGCTACTTAATAAGAACTGTTGAGTATCCACTAGACGTACACATACCAGCTTCTGCTAAAAGTGATACAAAAAAAGTGAATGCCTAAGCTTCAAAGTAACGACGCACATATATATTTACTTCATCTAGAGCAACTAAAATTTAATAAAACACTTGAATACAGCTTAAGTAAAGATGAAAAAGAACGCGCAGAAAAAAGACTATCCCCAAAACTCAAAGAACAATTTGTAAAACAAAAAGCTGTAACAAGAACTCTTTTATCTTCTTATTTAAACATACCCGCAAAAGACATTCACTTCAGCTACTCAACAACAAAGAAACCACTTCTCACGTCCCCCTTCTCATTCAATATCTCCCATAGTGGTGAGTGGTTATTAATCGGCATCACTCATAATGCGGATATAGGTGTAGACATAGAATGTCACAAAAAAGTAGATAGCCTAGCCATTTCAAAAAGGTTTTTTAGCCCTGCAGAACAACTCTATCTATTGGGAAATGAAGAAGAAAATACAAAACGATTTTTTGAAATATGGACAGCAAAAGAAGCGTATATAAAAGCATTATCTACAGGAATATTTCATTTTCTACCCTCCTTTTGTACACGAGAAAAATCATGGGAAAATTCTGATAAGTGGCTTATATCCCATATTGAAAGCCCCCCACATACGCATGCCTGTATTGCTATTAGTGACATGAAAAACATTAAGCTCATGGACAAAACAAAAATTACTGACATACTTTAAAATATACATACGAGACACCATTATGGCACAGATAAACACAACGCTAGGTATTCCGACATTAGATAAATCCTATTTAAAAAACTCGGGTCTTACCCACTTAAAATTTCAGCCTCTAAATCTTATTTCACAATAGAAAAGATGCAGTATTACAGCAAATTTATTTTCCAAACTCCAAGAAATTAAAACGCCTGACAAGCAAGCGACTACCCGCTTTATCGTGTACTGTAATGAACGAATTTTTAGAAATTGCCCTTAAGTTTTCTTTAAACAAAAAAGATCCTGTATCCATAAATACCTTCATTAAAGAAAACAACACTCATTTCGAAATAGAACTAATAACAGATAAACTAGACGCAAGCTTATACTCACACTTTCATACAAACCGACAAAAAAGAAACTATTATATTCAGATACAGACAATAACAACCTAGCCCTTTTAGGATTAAAAATGGACTATAATGCAAAACTTGGCCTACGGATAAAACCGCAGGAAAAAGAAAAAGGTTTATATAAGATCAAAACATTGATTATAATAGATTTAGAAGAGGTGAATTAAGTGATTATTAATGAAAAAAATTTTACTGTTGACTGCAAAGACCCCCTTATAGGAAAACTATCTGGGACACTAAGACTCCCATCGCCAACTGCCTATCATGAACCCTTTGAATATATTAAAAGAGGAATAAATGAGTCTAATGAATCCTATACAATTAATTCTACAAACTTAGATTTTTTGAATAGTTCGGGTCTTACCGCTATTGCTCGTCTTCTTATGCATGCAAGAAAAGTTGGGACGCCTATTAAAATTATAGGCAATGCCAATATTCCTTGGCAAACAAAAAGTTTTCCTTCACTAAAAAAGCTTTGGGACCAAATTGACGTTGAACTCATCTAATATTTCTTCAAAAAATGCGTGCTTTGGTCTCTACAATAACCA
>CALLLO010000157.1 GCA_938082985.1 uncultured Candidatus Marinamargulisbacteria bacterium
GCACACACCATTAATCGAGATGCTATCCCCTATTGAAATTTCAGACAAACAGGCATCCGAAACAGAAAAAGAGAGGGTTTTACCTTCGCCTAAATCAGCCACTTTGCGTACACGTCCAAGTTCTCGGATTAATCCAGTGAACATTCCTTCTCCACGTATTTACCTAAAATACCGTTAATAAATTTAGGAGAATCATCTGTTGAATACTTTTTAGATAACTCTATCGCTTCATTTAAAATGATACTGGGGGCTGTGTCAAAATGTAACAACTCATAAAAAGCTACTCGTAATAAGCTAAGATCTACAGGGTTAATACGCGAAAGATCCCACCCAATCGCATAAGCTGACACTAAGGTATCTGAGGCTGCCTTATTAGCCCAAACACCCGTGGCTAATTCGGATGCCCATTCTTTAGTTTCAGGATGAAAATTCCCCGCTTCAATATAAGCATCAATAATATACGAAATATCTCCACCCTGTACTTCAGCTTGATATACCGCTTGCATAGCCAACTTACGGCCTGTGTGACGTCTACCCATTAAGAAGCTCAGAATCTATAAAATTAGTATCATAATCACCGTTTATAAATGTTTTATTTTCTAGAACAATTTGGTGAAAGGGTATAGTCGTTGCAACCCCATCAATAATATATTCTTCTAACGCTCTCTTTCCGCGTTGAATAGCTTCATCCCTCGTCTGTCCCCAAATAATAAGTTTTCCGATTAAAGAATCGTAATTAGAAGGTATTTTGTAACCAGGGTAAACAAAACTATCGTTTCTAACCCCCTTCCCACCTGGTGGTAAAAAGAGATTAATCGTACCTGGGCAGGGCGCAAAGCCTTTTGTATGATCTTCTGCGTTAATACGAAATTCTATCGCGTGTCCAGTAAAATGAACATCTTCTTGTTTTAAAGACAATTTATCATGAGCTGCGATACAGATTTGCTGTTTCACTAAATCTATTCCAGTAATGGCTTCTGTCACGGGATGCTCTACTTGAATCCGCGTATTCATTTCCATAAAATAAAAATCACGGTGAATATCAACTAAAAATTCAACCGTACCGGCTCCCTGATAGTTAATGGCCTTAGCCGCGTTAATAGCCGCATCACCCATTCTTTTACGTAGCTCGTCATCTAGAACAACCGACGGCGCTTCTTCAATAAGTTTCTGGTGACGGCGTTGAATAGAACACTCCCTCTCGCCCAAATGAATAGCATGTCCATGTCTATCAGACAAAATCTGGATCTCGACATGACGGGGTTTTTGAATCAGTTTTTCCACATATACTTCTCCATTCCCAAAAGCAGAAGCGGCTTCGTTGGAGGCCATATTGTACGCATCTATAAGCTCAGATTCTTTGTGAACAGCACGCATGCCACGTCCACCACCACCGGCAGACGCTTTAATAAGAAGCGGATACTGTGTTTCTTTAGCAATACGACGAAGATCATCTTCAGATTTAACAATCCCTTTTGAACCTGGAACAGTCGGAACATTATGTTTAATCATCGTATCTTTAGCTTGAGATTTATTTCCCATTAAACGAATATTTTCTGGAGATGCACCAATAAACACAATGTTATTAGCCGTACAAATCTCACTAAAGTCCGCACTCTCCGACAAAAAACCATATCCAGGATGAATGGCTTCAGCACCGGTCACTTCACAGGCTGCAATAAGAGCAGGAATATTTAAATAACTATCTTTAGGGGCAGCAGGTCCAATACAAATAGACTCATCGGCAAGCTTAACAGGGATAGACTCTCTATCTGCTTCAGAATATACCGCTACAGATAAAATACCTAGCTCTTTACACGCTCTGATAATCCGGACAGCGATTTCGCCACGATTTGCAATTAAAATTTTTTTAAACACGATGGGACTCCTTAAGCGAACCGAAATATGGGACGGATTATAGCACAGGGCACTCAAACATAAAATTCTCTGTATTTAGACTGAACACCCATGTATACTGCAGCACATGAAAACAGACTATGATGTCATTGTAATTGGCGGAGGAATTAATGGAGCTGGAATCGCAAGAGAACTAGCAATGCGTAGTCTTTCTACCCTGCTTGTAGAAAAAAACGATTTTGGATCTGGCACAAGTAGCCAATCGTCTAAGTTAGCTCACGGAGGACTCCGTTATTTAGAAAAAGGTGAATTAAAATTAGTCTACGAATCCTGCCACGAACGAGAACGCCTCTTAAAAAACGCACCTCACATTGTAAAGCCACTGCCTTTTATTATCCCTGTTTATAAAGATAGTAGATTTACACGACTAACACTTAAACTTGGTTTATTTATATATGACCTCCTTAGCGGGTTTAAAACTACAAAATCGCACAAAATGTTATCCAAACACGACATACAACAAGCTATTCCAGCTCTTAAATCTGAAGGTCTTCTTGGAGGTGCTTTGTATGTAGATGCTCAAATGGACGATTGTAGAATGGTTATTGAAACAATCTTGCAAGCAGAACATTACAGCGCAAAGTGTAAAAATTACACGGAAGTTATCGCTGTTAAAAAAGACTCTGACAAAATGTGCTCTGTAACACTAAAAGACTTTTTTACAAAAAAAGAAACAACCGTCACAGCAAAACGAGTGATTAATTCAGCAGGACCATGGAGTGACACTATTAACACGATGGTAAACCCTAACAGCGCACCCCAACTACGCCTTAGTAAAGGCGTTCACATCATAACAAAATCTTTATCCAAAAAAACGGCAGTGTTACTCACCACCCAACACGACGGACGCGTGTATTTTGTTATTCCCTGGGATGGCTATAGTCTTATTGGAACTACTGATACCGACTTTGACGAAAACCCTAACTACACAAGCGCTAATGAAGAAGATATTCAGTATTTACTAAATGCTACCCAACATTTTTTTCCGGAAAGCCAGTTAAATCGCTCAGACGTGATAACAAGTTTTGCTGGTTTGCGTCCCCTTATACACAGTACGTCTAAAGACGCTTCCTCTGTATCTAGAGAACACAAGATTGTTAAAGATGGCCCTTTTATTTCTTTGTTTGGTGGTAAATTCACAACCTTTAGAAAAATGAGCGAAGATGTAGCAAAAATCGTATGCAGTGAACTGAGCAATCTCCCTTTCAAACCCCTTACTCGCAAGCTTCCTTCTTGGGGCGGTACGCCGATTAACCAAACACAATTTGAACATTACCGACTCCCCTTACCCATGAAGAAAAGAATTGTGGGGTTTTATGGAAACCAATTTGTACGCGTCTTCACGATCTTAATTTCAGATATAAAAATGCAAGAATGCATACCCAACTCCGATATTACAATCGGTGAGATTATCTACATTATTGATACAGAAAAGGCAAAAACAATCACGGATATTCTGCGTAGGCGGACACATGTCAAACTCAGTAATAATACAGATGAAAAATCCATTGATATTGTGGGTAAGATCTTACAAAAATGTCTAAAATATTCTGGCGAAGAAATTAACCTACAAAAAAAAGCCTACTTAAACTTACTTAAAAAAAGCAAGTAATGTTCAAGATACACTCTAAATTCACCCCATCAGGTGACCAACCCGAGGCAATAAAAGATCTTGTTAAAGGTTTAGAAGACGGCGTAGATAAACAAATTCTACTTGGAGTCACAGGCTCAGGAAAAACATTCACAATTGCCAATGTCATCCAAAAAGTAAACAGACCTACACTTATATTGGCTCATAACAAAACCCTAGCCGCTCAGCTCTATGCAGAATTTAAAGAATTTTTCCCAGAAAATGCCGTTGAATACTTCGTCTCTTACTATGACTACTACCAACCTGAAGCTTATCTACCCGCACGCGATGTATACATTGAAAAAGAAGCAGATATTAACCAAGAAATCGAACGATTAAGACATAGCGCAACACGGTCACTTATGATGAGAAAGGACGTCATCATCGTTGCGTCTGTCTCGTGTATTTATGGGCTAGGTATTCCCGAAGATTATCTCAACGCGGTTATTAAAATTGAAGTTGGAAAAGAGTATCCCAGAAATGAATTTTTACGCAAGCTAAATGACAGTCAATACGAGCGTAACGACATTGAAATACAGCAGGGCAGATACAGAGTTCAGGGCGACATCATTGATATCATTCCCTCATGGTCAGAAAATATTGTTCGATTAGAATTTTTTGGTGACGAACTAGAAATTATTGATGTCAGACATCCCGTAACATCTGAAAAGATAGAAAGCCTTACAAATTTTGACATATTCCCGGCTACACATTACGTCGTAGGAGAAAACAAAGAGCCCGCTTTAGAAAAAATTAAAAAAGAACTCACCCAACGACTCCAAGAACTAAATGAGCAGGAAAGAGGCTTTGAAGCAAAACGACTGGAAACTCGTACAAATTATGACTTAGATATGATTCAAGAAATTGGATACTGTAAGGGCATAGAAAACTATTCCAGGCATTTATCAGGCCGTACAGCAGGTGAACCTGGTGGCGTACTTATAGACTTCTTTCCAGATAATTTTTTAACTGTCATAGACGAGTCCCATGTCACAACGCCTCAAATAAGAGGTATGTTTAATGGAGATCAAAGCAGAAAACAAAACCTCATTGACTATGGCTTTCGATTACCCTCAGCAAGAGACAATAGACCGCTTACTTTTACAGAATTTGAAAAAAAAGTTCCCCAATGTATTTACGTCTCCGCCACTCCCGGTCCGTATGAGTTAGAAGAATGCCTAAAGCCCGGAAAAACAATATCTGAGGATAGAGAAAAAAGAGACTGGAAAGATTATTACATCGCGCAACAGGTGATTCGCCCTACGGGGCTTTTAGATCCAGAGGTCACGGTAAGAGTATCTGAGGGACAGATCGCAGATCTTTTAGAAGAGACCAGAAAACGTGTCGACAAAAATGAACGCATTTTAATTACAACTCTTACTAAGCAAATGTCTGAAGATCTAACTGATTATTTTTCTGAACAAGGTATAAAAGTCCAATATCTACATTCTGATATCACGACAATGGATCGCGTCGATATTTTACATGATCTAAGAACGGGAAAGTATGATGTTTTGGTAGGAGTTAATTTATTAAGAGAAGGTCTAGACCTACCTGAAGTCTCTCTCGTCGCTATATTAGACGCTGATAAAGAAGGGTTCTTAAGAAACGAGCGATCACTGATTCAAACTATGGGACGCGCGGCAAGACATCTTAACGGAACCGTCATTTTATATGCCGATAAAATGACAAAATCTATGCATCTAGCTATTACGGAAACCAAACGCCGTCGTGCTATTCAAAAGGCCTATAATAAAGCCCATAATATAACACCTACCAGTATCCTTAAAAAACTTAAAAACATACGAGAAGATAGTCGAAGTAAAATAGAAAAAGTTGAAAAGAAACGTCGAAATAGAGATATCAAAGCCGACGAGCTTCCCTCTATTTTAAAAGAACTAGAAAAAGATATGAATAAGGCATCAGAACAACTCGAGTTTGAATTAGCCGCTATTCTGCGAGACCAAATCGACGAGCTTAAAAACTTAGATCTGAGAGCTTAGACTTTGGTACTCGATAGCAACTGATTTACCAACTCTTCAGCCAAGGGCAATGCCACTTCCGCGAAATCTTCATCTTCACAGCCGTTAACTGATTCAAAAATTGACGCACTCTCCATACGTCTAGACTTAATAATTTGTGAAACCAAATATGAAAACTTACTTTTCAAAATACCCCTCCTGAATCACTTACCTTTATTCTATTCCCCTAAAAAGTTAGGGTGAAACATCTTAAAAAAACTGATACACTATTTAGTCATGGACACTTACTCACTAAGCCCTATTAGTAGAAACCCACTATCACTTCCTCACGACTTCGCAGATGAGCTAAATCAAGCACAACAAGAAGCTGTATTCTTTGAGGAAGGTCCCTTACTACTCATCGCTGGCGCTGGATCAGGAAAAACAAAAACGCTTACATTCAGAGTAGCAAGACTCGTAAATAATGGTGTGCCTCCAGAAGCTATCCTCCTTCTTACCTTTACAAGAAAAGCCGCTAACGAAATGCTAGAACGAGCAACGCAGGTTTTAGACAATCGTTGTCGAGACGTATCTGGCGGAACGTTCCATGCCTTTGGTAATATTTTATTGCGCCAATATGCCAAATATATCGGTTACACGAGCCAGTTTACGATCATGGATAGAGGCGACGCTGAAGATCTTATTAACTTGGTTAGAAAAGGACAAAATTGGCCAGCTGGAGAAAAAAAGTTTCCAAAAAAAGGAACAATCGCAAGTATAATTAGCAAATCGATAAACACAGGGAAAACCATACCAGCTGTAATAGGTAACGATTTTCCTCAATTTATCGATTTTTCAACAGAAATTCAAAAAATTGCTATAGACTACCAAATACAAAAAAAAGATATTAATTCTATGGATTACGACGATTTACTCGTCAAAACACTGGAGCTACTCAACACGGCGCCAGAAGTAAGAGAGGAACTCCAAAATAAATACCAATACATTATGGTAGACGAATACCAAGATACAAACTTAATACAAGCACAGGTCATTAAAGGCTTAGTAAACAAAGATAACAATATCATGGTTGTAGGCGACGACTCTCAAAGCATCTACTCCTTTAGAGGCGCTGATTTTAAAAATATCATGACATTTCCTAGCTTATTTCCTGGAACGACAACCATTAAACTGGAACAAAATTACAGAAGCACACAGCCAATCCTAGATCTGACAAATAACATTATCGCCCACGCCAAAGAAAAATTCACAAAAAACCTATTTACGGATCGAAAGGAAGGTAAAAAGCCACTTTATATCGAAGCGGCTAATGACAACCAACAATCTAAGTTTATCTGCGAAAAAATCAACGCATTACAAAAAGAAGGTAGAGCCTTGAGTGACATCGCGATTCTTATGCGATCAGGATGGCATTCAAACGACCTTGAACTAGAGTTAAAGTCACATGGACTCCCGTTCAACAAAGTCGGTGGTTTTAAATTTGTCGAATCATCACATATTAAAGACGTCGTAGCCTATCTAAAAGTCATCTACAACCCTTATGACCTTATTTCCTGGCACAGAGTACTCATGTTACTAGAAGGGCTAGGAGCGAAAGGCGCAGCAAAAATAGCTGAAGAAATAAAAAAGAATGCGACCAGACCGGGAGCCATCCCAATACATACCTACAAAAAAAGAGCTTACTTTGAGGAGCTACAAACCCTTATACAAATGGTCTTCTCTCCAGGTCAAGCACAAAAAAAGCCGACCACTCTACTCAATCAAATTATGACCTACTACACCCCCATATTTAAATCCACCTACGACAACTTCAATAAACGTCAATCTGATTTAGATTCTCTAGAAACCATATCAGAAAAGTATGATGATTTAGAAACTATGTTAGCTGAAATGAGCTTAGATCCACCCACGTCTAAAGAAAGCCTAGAACCTGAAAAAAACGACGGGGATTCACTCACCTTGTCGACAATACATTCTGCAAAAGGCTTGGAATGGGACACTGTTTTTTTACTCTCAGCTGTAGATGGGTACCTTCCTTCTTTTCAGTCTTTAGGCGACCTAGGTCAACTCGAAGAGGAGCGCCGCCTCATGTATGTTGCTCTCACACGCGCTCAAAACAATCTTTTTATCGTAAAACCGAATTTAGACCTCTCGCAATCAAACCATTATAGATTTTCAGGTATCCAGTTTTCAAATCCGAGTCGCTTTATTGAAGAACATAATATTTTAGAAGAGTATACGGAACAAGTGACCCTCAAGGTAGAAAAAAAGAGTGGCTCAGCTTACGGATTTTCTAACAACTACAACGCGTCGTCTCAGGGTAAAAAAGGATCAAAATTCAGCTCCAAACCTAAAAGCAATTGGGCAGATAAATATAACGACAGCTGGGCGAATCAAGAGTTAGGCGAATCTGATTTCGACGATAGACGGAAATATAATTTCTAATGAATAAAGATCTAGAAAACATGAGACGCGAGTACGTCGGAGCTCCCTTACAAAAGAAAACGATGATGTCTAATCCCATGGACCAGTTTGATTTCTGGCTGGACCAAGCTCTAGAGACATCTATCCTAGATCCTCTAGCGGCTACGCTTGCCACTGTTAACAAGGAAGGTATTCCTAGCGCACGTATTATTTTGGTCAAAGAAATCGTCGAGTCTGGCTTTGTTTTCTACACCAACTATGACAGCCAAAAAGGCCAAGATATACTGCATAATAAAAATGCTTGCCTAAACTTTTATTGGGATCAACTTCATCGCCAAGTACGCATCACCGGCACACTTGAAAAAGTAAGCCCAGAACAATCCGATTCCTATTTCCAGTCTCGCCCAAAAGAGTCTCAAATCATGGCCTGCGTATCAGCACAAAGCCACCGAATAGACTCCGGAAAAGCGCTTAAAGAAAAATTCCATAACAAAGAAAATGAGCAGACGAACAGTCCTGTTTCACGACCCAAAAACTGGGGTGGGTTCACACTTACACCCACTAATTTTGAATTCTGGCAGGGACAACCCTCTCGCCTCCATGATAGAATCCAGTACAGTAAAAACCACTCTAGTTGGGACCTTAATAGAGTCCAACCTTAAGGAATTTAGCATGACAAAAAAAGTAACATTGCTCATCAATTTAGGCTCCCCAAACTCTACCTCTATAAAAGATGTCAGAGCCTACTTAGCTGAATTTTTAATGGATAAATACGTCATCGATATACCATGGTTATTTCGAGCGCTTCTCATCTACGGTCCCATCCTTATGTTCCGTCCTAAAAAAACAGCCGCGGCCTATTCCAAAATTTGGACAGACCAAGGGTCTCCCTTAATAAAAATAAGTAAAGATACTCAAAAAAAGCTCCAGAAAAAAACAAAAACCCCTATTTATTTAGCGATGCGTTACGCGCAACCCAGTATCCCGTCCATTATAGAAAAAATTAAAAAAGAAAACCCAAATATAGACACCATTAATATCATCCCTTTATATCCCCATTACGCAATGTCGTCGACCTTAACCGTTCAGAAAGCCTGTGAAAAAGCACTTAGAAACGATAAAACAAACATAAAGATCCAGTTTAAGTCTTCATTTTATAATGACCCTTCTTATATAAATAGCCTGGTAAAGAGCGCCAAAGACAAACTAGGTGACTGTGAGTACCTTCTCTTTAGTTATCATGGCCTACCTGAGCGTCATATTAAAAAAGCAGATAAATCAAATACGCATTGCTTAAAAAAACCTGACTGTTGTACGAGACCGTCTGACGCTTGGAATACTTGCTACAAACATCAATGCGTTCAAACGACTACCTTATTTATGCAAATCCTAGGAAAAGACATTCCCCACTCCATCGCCTTCCAGTCTCGACTAGGCAACGACCCTTGGCTTCAACCCAACGCAGAAGAAGAACTTATTCGACTCGCGAAAACAGGAGTCAAAAACATCCACGTGATTTGCCCTTCGTTTGTATCCGACTGCTTGGAAACATTGGAAGAAATTCAAATAGCTGGAAAAGAAAGCTTTTTAGAACATGGTGGAGAAAAATTTACGTACATCCCTTGTTTAAACACACAGGACTCTTGGATAGACACACTGAAAAGTTGGCTATAAAAAAGGAGAGGTTATCCACTGCGGACCCTCTAGCCCGTCTAAAGTCCAACAGATAGCCTCGACAGCTGAAGGCCGTTTAAAATACATAAGGTTAATCCGCTTATTAACATTAGCTATATTTTTTTCCCCTGTTAAAAAGGTGGGTAAATAGGCCGAAGGTTTGACTGCTTGCCATTGGCCTCTATCCTCTCCAAACTTAAATAATCGGATCTCAACCATGGATGATCCGTTCAAAATGAAACCCCTTGTAGGTCTTGCACACGAAAACTATCTACCTTAATTGTATGTATAGATTGATTTCCATAGGCATCATTAGCCGCGATACCAATAACTTCAACATCATTAGGCAAAATCGTCTGCTCGCCAAAAATAAAATTAAAATCATTAAGCGAGTGTCCATAATTTAAATTAAATTGCAGATACTCTCGGGACCGTCTTTTTATAGCAAGAAATGGCTGAGACCCAAAAATAGTTCCCTCTTTCTGAGTAATAGTTATAGAGTCTGGAAGACCCTCTTTATCTGTATGTAAAACACAGTCTAAACGTAACGATAATTCTGGAGGCGTGGATACTTTACGAAAGGCGTCTACCGCAGAGCTATATTCAAAACTAACGTCAGGAAACTCCGCACTCACTAGCTTCAAATAAGACTGTAGTTGCGCCATCTCAGGAACGAGATTACGCCAATCATGACTCACAACACCCAGTATAGTCGGCTCACCCTTTTGAGCCCGAGAAAAGGCCTTGCGCACCTCATCAGGGGTAATCGTTCCAAATCGATTAAGAAGGTTTAAACTACGTGAAATAAGTCGCGAACAGTTCCCTTCTTTTTGATAACAGTTATGATCGGGATGATAGGTAGACCAATCGTTAGGCGCCCATCTCCAATCTCCAAATTGGCCATTCAGCATATCCGCATTTAATACTGGATCTAAGTCGTCAGATGAAATATTCGACATATCAAAAGGAATCCATTGCTCTAAAAAAAGATGACTATCCGGTCTTTCCGCATGACAGCCTTGTCTGTTTACTCTTGGAAACCACTGTCTGTCTATAATCCGACGGCACAAGATGTCGTAAAGTTCAGACGAATCAAAATACGATGTGGAACAATGATGGGCGCCCTTATACGTACTCATAGGATGGAAATGCCATTCGATACTATCTCCAAGCTGCTGTTCATCTACAATTTTCTTATACACGTCAAATATTTGATGAATACCAAAAGAACGTCCACGTGGGTTGTCCACAAAACCAAGGTGGTCCATACAAAACCAATTAAAAATCCAAGAATTTCCGTTTGAATCAGGTAATCGCATCCTACTCTTCAAGCTAGTAGCCGAACGCAACATGTCAATAACTTCAGGCCATGTCCCTAAAACTTTGCTTCTATGTTTCAACATATACGACTTCAATTCTTTACTAGAAAAAGCAGCAAAATCTATGTCACTATCCTCATAAAAGTTATCTTGTTTTTTATAATCAAAGCCATGCGTCTGCTCAGTTAAAGGGCCTTCTGTGTCTATACTATGAACAATGTAAACTTTTTTACTCATATCCTAACTCCTATTTGGTCTGTCTTGATTGGCATCGCCTTTTGTGAAATATGTTTTCCCATGATCATAAAAAGACACGCCCATGTCACTTTTTTTAGAAAAAGAATACGTAAAATTAATCGTTTTTCTACAGTCTATTTGGAGAGGAGATAAAAGACGAGGCAAATCAAAATTAGACAAGGTAATAGACGGTCGCAATCCAGCCTGATATAGGGCAGCATTAATAGCGGCATTAGAACAAAAGAAATCAGGTTCAACGACAACATAATTAGGTTTTATAAAAACATTTGTAAAGGAAGTAACTGCGGGTAAGCAATCAATGGTAATGGGTGAAATTTTCATATCAGAAGACATACTGGCAGTATACTTTGATTTACCCTAATTTTGAAGGTAATCCTTAAACTAAACCTTCCTGAAATTAACTAAAAAAATACCCTTAAAAACCCCGAAAAGGTTCTTTTTTAAAGTGTCCTCTGGTATTTCATAGTTGTTATGGTTCATTAAAAAACATAGATTTAGGAGTGTGAAATGAAAGACCGCCTGAGAAAACTATGCGCAGCCACATTAAACGTATCTACGGAAAATTTGGAAGGGGCTACCCCAGACTCTATTAAACAATGGGATTCTATTAATCCTATCAATTTAATAGCAGCTATTGAAAGTGAGTTTAATATCGATTTTGAGCCGGAAGATATCGTTGCAAGCTTAGAGAGTTATGCTAAATTGGAGTCAATGGTAGCGACGGCTTTAACTTAATGAATATTAATCACATAGGAATCGTTGTTTCAGATATATTTGTTGCAAAAAAAACATTCGAAATGACATATGGATATGTTCTTTCCCATGATGTGATCTACGATCCTATTCAACATGTTAAATTATGTTTGTTAATGTTAGACAGGTATTGTATAGAACTTATTCAACCTATCGATGAAACGTCTCCATCATACGACTTCATGAAACAAGGAGGTGGGACGCATCATATTTGCTATGAAGTGGATGATCTGGATTTGAAAATTAAAGAATTAAAAAATAAGAACTGTATGCTTATTAAACGGCCTCAGCCAGCTGTTTTATTTAATAATCGTCGTGTTGCATTTTTATTTGATAAATCATTAAAGCAAATGATTGAACTTTTGGAAAATAAGCATGATTAATCCGCGTCTTTATACTGAAGGTGTGTATAGCGATTATATCCATGCCGTTAATGATTTACAAAAAGGATCTATAAAGGATATTCGTATTTTTGTATGTCGCAGTTATATGGGAGAAATGATTCAACCTATAATAGATGTTTTACTTAAAAATAAAGGGTTGAATCCGATTTGGAAATGGGGTAATTATAATCAATTCCAACAAGAAGTTTTAAATCCTAATAGTCAGTTATATGAATTTAAGCCGGATCTTATATTGTTTTTGCTTCGCTTAGAAGATATGAAAGACATTGCGGCTTCGGATATTGCAAAATGGGTTGTAACATTGAAAAACAAGCTTGGAGCTCTTATTTTGATGCAAAACTTTATATTAAAACCTACATTTAATTCCGCATTAACAGATTTGACCTGGAGACATAGTTTATTTTTTGTACGGGATTATAATCAGTGTGTGCTTCGTCATGGATTTCAAACTATTTCAAGCGATAAACTCTTTTATTCATCTAAAATTCCATATTCTAATGAAGGTTTTTCAATTTTAGGACGAGATTTAAGCAAAGCTGTGATGTCTTTGTTTTTACCTGTCAAAAAATGCGTAGTTTTAGATTTGGACAATACCTTGTGGGGTGGAATTTTAGGCGAAGATGGTTTTGATGGAATTGCTTTGGGACAATCATATCCTGGTAATGCCTATATGGCTTTTCAAGAACGATTAAAACAACTCCTGTCACGTGGCATTTTATTAGCTTTGAATAGTAAAAATAATAAAGCAGAGGCTTTAGATACAATACGGCGCCATCCGGGAATGGTACTTAAAGAGGCTGACTTTTCCGCAATTCGCATAAATTGGAAAGATAAAGCATTGAACATGGTCTCTCTATCTGAGGAATTAAATATTGGATTAGATTCAATGATATTTTTTGATGATAACCCCGTTGAATGTGAAAGAGTCAGTATGGCACACCCTCAATTAGATGTATATCAGGTGCCAAAGAAAACCTATCAGATTCTGAGTATTTTAGATAAAGTGATTCAAATTGAAACGCTCCGATTAACGGACGAAGATAAATTAAGATCTGAGTTATATAAACAACAAAAAAAGAGTGATCAAGAAAAGTATACGGCTGCCTCTTTGGAGGATTTTTTATCATCATTAAAAATGAAAATTTCTATTGATGCAGTTGATTCATTTTCATTATCCCGCGTTGCACAATTAACACAAAAAACGAATCAGTTTAATTTAACAACGAAAAGATATACAGAAAAAAATATTCAACATTTTTGTGATTTACGCTTAGCCTTTAGTGTGTCTTGTACCGATAAATTTGGGGATAACGGTATTATTGGGGCGATTCTTTTAAAAAAGGATAAAAATGTATTAGTCATTGATACCTTCTTGTTAAGTTGTCGTGTAATTTTAAGAAACATTGAATTTTCGATGATTGATTATTGTTTAAACCTTGCAAAATCTCTGAATCTTTCAATCGTTCGAGGCCTTTATTTTTCAACAGAAAAAAATAAACCCTGTCACTCTTTTTACGATAAATTAGGATTTATTAAAATAAAAGAAGGTGTTTTTGAACAAACTGTTTTATGAGTTTATTTTGATTGAAAAATTAAAAGATTTTGTCAGATAGGTATCTTTACAATAATTATTGATATAATAAGCCCATGCGATATCGTTTAGCCCTTATGGCGGCCCTCATTGTTTGCCTCCCCTCTTCATTCATGGCCCTGCCCTATCGTCCCATAGAAAACACGTATCTACACTCACTCTCTACTCGCACTATGCCCATAGACGCACGCAGAATCCTATCTAATATTATTCAAGGGAAGGCTCAAGCCACGCCCTATTTAATTAAAGAATTTTGGAAAGAAATGGAGGCTTATGGTCCATTTACAGATGAAAAAAGAATCATCATGAGAGATCGTCTCGCAGGGGAAGCTATCATTTTAAGCTCCTATGTATATAGAGACATGCTTATCTCCATATACGTAAAAGACTATTATGAAAGTGAAAAAAGAAAGGCCTACGAACAACACCTTTTAGAAATAGCCGTTATCACAACAAAAATAATATCCAGTAATAAAAAAAGCATAGAAAAATATATGGCAATGGATGAAACCATACAGTTTAAACGTGGCGAAGTTAGAAAAACAAGATCTAGCCTTCAAGGTCTCATTACAAAAATGAGTATTTTAGAAAAACAAGTAAATCGACTCTTTAAAATTCCGGAACCGCCTAAAACACACCCAAAAAAAATACCCGATAATTACAAAAAAGAGTTTACAAAAAAAGAATACAGACAAGGGTTTTTAGAAGATAAAACACTCTAGCCTTTATATCATGTATGGTATGCTAATCGCATGATGAAAAAAATCCTGATTTTATTTCCATAATTTCTAGGTGAGTACCACTTCCTCGTCCCCTTTTTACATGAGCTTAAACACTGCTATCCCAATCAAAAATCCACATGCATACAACCTCTACGATTCTTCCTATCGTTAAGCATCATCCCGCTATCGACTCCGTATCTGAACTTCCAAATTTAAAAGTCAAAGGAAAACGTACATGGCAAAACATTTTAGGTTTTGGCTGGTCGTTGAGAAAGGAAAAATTTGACGTCGCTTATTTTACAAACGAGTATATGCTCTGGGTCTGTAAAGCTGCAGGCGTAACCACCATCATTCGTGAACATCACTCCCTCCTAAATCGTCTTTTATGCAAAGGCACCCCTCATTCCAAACTCAGAGACAACCTCCGCCACGCAATGCAGAGACACGTTAACAACCTCGAATCTATCTTTAACTATACACGAGCCCCAGAAGAGTATAATTTATCCCCAGGCTATTCAGAAAAAGCACTCCCCTTACCTAAGGGCTTTAGCCTAACGGACTACGTCGTCTTAAATCCCGATGCAAAAACAATTAAAAATTATAACAAAGCTTTCTATTTAAAACTGATCGACTATCTCTTAAAGAAAAAACTCACGATTGTAGTTATAGGATTACGAGACAGTTTTGATTTAAACAACACATTTCAACACAATCCTAATTTTCATTATTGGGTAGGAAAAACAAACTTATTTGAAGCGACCCGTCTCATTCGTGATGCAAACATATTTTTTGGATTAGACAGTGGGACTGCCCATGTGGCGTCTGCACAATATACAAAATCCTTAATTTTTTACCCCCCCAAAGGTGCTCATCCCTCTTTAACCGGAGCCTTTTATAAAACCTGTTATGGGTACAAACTTGCCCCTAGCCAAAGCGCCTGTGACAGAGCCTGTAACCATTTCCCCTCATGTCCATACGATGACTGTAAAACAGATTATATATGGGCCGATGTTCAGGAAATGGTGGATACCGTCATACAATCAAAAGGACGTCTTTGGGAAGATAAACAATTAGAGGTACTCAATCACACGATTAACACCTGGCAAATAAAGTCGGTTAAAGGACTTCGATACGCCTATTTTTTTAACTATTTAAAAGAAAAACGGATTCGTGTTGTCATTTGGAATGGCGCTCGTCTTCCCCTTCGTTTGAAACTTTGGAACACGTGGCTAAAGTTTTCTGAAGGGCATTATTGTGTCGTCGTCACACAAGAATTTTTAAATTATTCTGAAAATGAGTTTTTATTAAAGAGTTATCAGGCTTTAAAAATATAAAATAAAAAAGCGCCCCTTCGGAAAAGCTGCCACCCTTCCGAAGAGGTCTGATCGCCGATACGGCTTTTAGGATTGTAAGCCGTAAAGAGACGTCTCGCAATAACTATTTAAAGTAAAGCCGCTATCCTCGAGAAAATTTTAAAAATTTAAGCTTAGTGTCCTCAACGGGAACATCTTCCGGCCACTCAATAAATACAGATTCTGTTTCAGAAACTATCCAAGTATTTCTAAGATCAGCTGTAAATGATTTCCACAGTCTAGTCCCTTTTATTTTATACTTAAGGTACACCCTATCCGGCTTAACATGGAGTTCCCCTACATTGGAGACATTGATTTCTATGAAATCGCCTGATTTACCGTCATTAGAATCCGAATAGCGTATAAAATTAGTCTTAAGCTTAGGTTTGTAGGTTTTCTTTGTTACAAATAAACGTTTAGCGACTGTCACCGTGAGAACAGTATTAAATCTAACCTGCTCCTTACTAGTCTCAGCCTTTTGGGCAGCCGTATCATGGGTCACGTAAGGGATCTCTTTAGATTTAAAAAAGAACGCTCTCTCCGTATCAAATTTTTCACCACCTAACCAACGCACTGTCGCGGTAATACGTTCTCCAGAAGATAAAACAACATGCTCAGGATAAACAAGAATAGCATCATCTTTTACAAGATAATGCTGTTCTTCTCCTTCTTCATTTAAGCGAACTTCATGCAAAGTATTTTCTACTGCGATTGGTTTAGCTGACCGATTTGTTAATAAAATATCTAAATAAGGTCGTTCTCCTTTTACCGCATTAAGCGTATTCCTCCTCATACTTACCTCTACTGCGTGAACAGAGCTCACGCAGAGAAAAAACATACCAATAAAAACAGTAAAACATTTGAGTGATTGTGTAAGGCTGTTCATGACTTGACAATATATGATTTAAAAGTCAAAGTCAAAATCCGAAGGATTTAATTTTCGGTTAATGTAACATTCATAGTAACAGTAAAAATACTTCCTGAAGTAGCATCATCAACCAATACATTTTTAATTTCACCATCAGAAACGCCTAACCACACCTCTATATCCGCACCCTGTGTAGCACCTGTAGGGGAACTGAATACAAAGTTACCAGCTGTCGTATTATCAGGAATTAGCCCATTCTCTTTGGGATTATTACTATATGCGGTACCCTGAGTAGCAAGAATATCGTCTCCACCATCAGCTAAACTTACTTTAACTAACGCAGATTCTTTTGTCGTGGCAACACTAGCTAAAACACCATTTCTGATAAAACCAGCTTGGTTTGAACGAGCAATAATCTGTGAGGTTGTGTCTGGTTGAATTAAAAGATCAAAACCATCCATGTTATTATTATCAACAGTCAAAGTGCCTATTTTCACATTGGTAAAGGACCCAAAGGTTGTAGCCGAATGTACATCTGTCGCCAATCCACTATCATCTGCAACATCAAGTAATGCAACATGCAAGACGTTCACACTTGTTACTAAAGGATTAGCTGCAAAAGCCGCTCCCGATAATCCTACTACTAACATAAACGTTAACACTATATTCTTTATATATTTCATTTTTCTCCCCTTAATTTTTAACTCATAAAATAAACATTAAAACTAATACTTTATATTTTTCTCCTTATATTCCCTATTCCCTATTCCCTATTCCCTATTCCCTATTCTCACTCTACATTAATATTATTCCCGGAAAAATTAGACCTTAAACATTTGTTTTAGGATTCTCGAGACATTACCAATAAACAACAAAAAACCCGCGTGAGCGGGTTTAATGATTCCTATTTTTTTAAGCTATTTCGAGACAGAGCCGTTTTACAAATCGGACAAAGTAACATTAAGCGTACATGTATATATACTGCCGCCAGTGTCGACTAAAAGGCTTTGAAACTCCGCATTAGACACATCTATCCTTATATCGTAGTCAAGATCCACCGTTGCCTTAGTAGGATCAGAAAAAGTCCACGTTAAAAGACTTCCCACTTCGTAATAAGTACCCACATCATTTAAATCAGGATTTATCCCTTTCTGTGTATTGGCCGTTTCAGTTAAAGAAACCTCTACTTTCGCATACTCCCCCGCCTGATCAGCCTGAGCCCCAGTGACACCCGCTCTTAAAAAACAAGCCGATGAAATAAAGTTATCTGAGTTTACTGCGCCATCTATGTCTATCTTAAATCCATCAGGATCGTTACTATGCACGGTCATCGTACCAATTAAGGTCACAGGGAAGTTTGTAGAGTAACTCGACGCACTATGTAGACTTATATTAGTCAGCAAATCCGTCACTTGTAAACTCAAAGATGTCCCCACATTGCCACTCGTCACCATCTGCAAGCCAAAACTAAGTTTGGTCACGATACACAATGCTATAAAAAGTCTAAATAACAAAAAAAATTCCTCCTAGCATTTAAGGTCCAACTCCTTTAGGATAAAATGTATATGAAGACAAAACAAGCGCTATTTTACACATTCCTTCTTAGCTTTTCTGGACTTAGCTTTGCGACAAGCCAGGTCAGCCAGGTCTCGCTCACATCTGTATCAAATATCCAAAACGAACATATCTCGACAACGATTCAACGCTTTCAGGTGGATGATGATGTAGGCAACTTTAGACTAAGTTTTAAAAGTGAGTCCGGTGGAAAATATATTTTAGATACCTCTTTAGGTATTGACGAAGGTGACTATAGATCTTACACGATAGACCTAGTCAGTACAGGACTCGGTACATTAGGAAGAAGCACCCTTAGTACTCTTACGAATCTAGATATCACCACCACAAAAAACGTAGATTACGACCAAAGTCCAACGGGAGCTACGAGCGGCGCTAAATTTGATATAAACATAAACACCTCAGCGACTGACACCCTCTTTAACGGGTCCTTCATAGATACGATTAACGTCACCATCACCCCTCTTTAAAGGGACATCTAAAAACACTGAAAAAGTTCGGACCTCCAATAACGTTGCAGAATCTCTCGGACCTTCAAATACCCAAACAGGTAAAGAGATAGTATAGGGACCTGCCACAGGCCAACCTCGAGAAAAGTCTAAAGGAAACACGAGAGAGAAATAAGAGGAAAAAGACGACGGCGATATGGAAACCATACGCCCTTTAGGTGCTACAAGAGAGGTTAGGGACGGCAGGAACTGACGAAGCCTAGGTGTAATATCTTGAATATAAACAGTCTCAAACATAGAAGAATCCAAAGGCATCAGCACCCCTCGCTCCTTCCTCTCTTCAAGATTATAAGGAAGAACAAAGGCCGATAACGTTTCAGCCGTATCGTCATGCTTAAAAGAAAGTTTAGGCGTAGAAAAACGAATAACAGAACGACTTTCTAAAAAAAGAGTCTCCTCTCCTATAATAATAAAACGCTCGATACCAGGTGGAAGATAATAAGAATAAAAAGGAATACTAATCGAGGCAATATAGGGATCCCAAGCAGACGCTGTTAATACCGCGTGTTTTACTGGGATATCTACATAATTGGCCTGTAAAAAGGAACTGATACTTAATAAAAAAACACATACCCAATATCTAATCATCGTCATCTCCCTTGTCATTATGCTTCGAATCAGGCTCATTAAAACTTAAGTCCCCTAAAGAAAGATAATACGTATCTGTCTCCTCTATAGTAAAAGAAAGCTCAGACTCACTATTATCTTTTCCAAGAATTTCGATTGTGTAGCGCCCTGAAAACAAACCATCTAACTGAAACTTACCGGTTGAACCCGTCAGTCCGAGGTAGCTACGAGAAGGATCTTCTGCTGATGTTATTCTAATTTCATTATAAGAAAAGGCTCTGCCATGTTGATCCCTAATCTTTCCATAAACAAAGAAGGGGCCCGTTTCCTCTAAGATCGCCACAAAGCCACGTTTGTATTCAGTATTTAAAGAATAATGTGTCTGCTTTATTGAAAGACCTATCGGTAGCTGAGCAGATTGAAGGTTAAATGATGAGTCTGAATAGCTCGAAAAATTAGTGACTAAACCATTATATTTCCCAAAAGACCCCCCGGTATCAATAGGAATGATGGACTCTCGGAAGGCCTCTTTTGTTTGAACAATAACAAAGCCCCCATCTCTAACAGGCTGACCTATGCCCACAACATCATCAGCAAAAGCAATCCCCATAGCATATCTAAAACTACCTGTAGACTCACTTTGGGCCCCGTGCTTAGAAAAACGTCTCTTAACACTATATTTTCCATAAGGAGTCTCCTTGGCCCTAGAGATATTAATATAGGCCTGTTTGTCTAAGTCAGTAGGACTATATGACCCGCCAACTGACGCTACATTTGCTATATTAAGATTCCCACCCAAAGATCGATATCCTGATGTTTGGTTCGCATACAACGATGCGCTTACGGGATCTCTATTAGCGATAGTAGACTTGCCATAGCTATAATTTAAACGTGTCGCATCATTAGACGTTTTATGTGTAAGCGCAAGTCGACTTTTAGACTCTTTAGGAAGCCAACGAAACATAAAGCTAACATTTCGAGACTTAGACTCAACACTATAGCTACTAGAGAGTCCCAGTTGCCATGATTCTATAAAGTCCCATGTAAAGTGAGCCGAAATCACTGAAGAATATTCATTTTTAGAAAGACCTCCACCATATCTAAAGCCAGCATAAAAAGAGTTCTCATATTTATATGCAGCATTAAAACTCTCTTTTCCTAACAATCTTGAATAAGTAGAAATCAAAGTTTGCGAATGAAAACCACCAAAATGACTCAGCCCCCAAGATAAGGAATGTCGGTTAGACTCGGCCTCTAGATCACTTACAGATCTTTGTTTACTTAGAGAGTAAGAAATATTACTTTGGAGAGGGTACGTTTCATCAAAATGCACCATCGACACCGAGCTACTCACACTTAATTTATTTGTGTTCGTATAGCCGACTTGCTTCATCTTATGAAAATTTACACCTTGGTACTTAGCTTTTAGCGACCAATTATTTAATACAGTATAATACAGACGTTTTTCAAGACGACCTTTCACACTAGTAGTAAAAGAACTGCGCGAACGTAGTGACTCACCCAAATTATACGTCGACTCCATCTGTGCCGCATCTAAAAAAATAAGTGCCGGCCCAAACCCCAATCTAAATCCAGCACTCTTCATGAAATCTTGCTTACTTTTCATCATCGAGGAACTTAAACTCAATCGACTTAACACCCCATATTCACCTGATACCAAGAGTGTATTGTCAGAGTCATTTAAATACCGTTGTCCGTTAATAAACGTGTCTCTAGACCCATAACCAAAATTATATTTAAACTTATTTTTCCCCAAAATTTCTGAACTCGAATACCTATAAAATCGATATGTACGCGTCTTACCCGCCCGTTCTTTTACGACCATTTTATATCTATTCTCACCACTTTGTTGAGGGAGATTAGACAACACATACTTCCCAGGAACAAGCCCAAACTTTTTCACAAGATCTCCATTATTATAAAAAAAGACATCGGCTATACGCCCAATTTCCACTTTGTAGCTAAAGGGTGTAGAGGACCAATCCACATCTTTATTAAAAACCTGGTTACTCACACCCGTGCCATAATACCCCGTAAAAGAAAAATATTCCGAACTCCCCCCGAGTAACTGCCCATACATAGCGGTAGCGCTAAGAGGGGCGTAGTGTTTACTTATGCGTTGGAAGCGAGAATACGCCGGATATTTGAGGTGATCCCCTGTACCAACATAAGAGACAGCTTCTATGCTCACACCTACAATGTTTAAGGCATGTTCTAAATCCAAATCAGTGTAGTGATTATGAGCTTTATCATTATTTTCAATAAATATATTTGTATAAGCACTCACCTCGCTAGGACTCAGAGCTCCTTTAATATGGATCGAAGGAGACTTCCTGGACGATAAATAGACCCGTTGATATTCATGA
>CALLLO010000158.1 GCA_938082985.1 uncultured Candidatus Marinamargulisbacteria bacterium
CTCTGTCACATTGTCTGACCCCTTCGTCGCTGCGCATTTTAAAGACGCAATGCAAGATATTATTGGAGAGCAGGTCACACATATCTTCAGCAACAAAGAAGAAGCCTTCGCCTATACCCAAACCGACAACATAGACGACGCGATTAAAGCATTAAGAAAAATCTGCAGAACAGGGGTTATAACCCTAAACTCAGAAGGGGCCTGTATCTTCGACCAAGACGAGCAATACATCGTCGCAGGCACACCCGTTAAAGCCGTCGACAGCACCGGAGCTGGAGACGCGTTTGCAGGGGCTTATTTGTCTGAGCTTTGTAATGGGAAATTTCATGCAGAGGCAGCTGAGTTAGGCAATATTACAGCGGCGAAAGTTGTAGCTAAATTTGGGCCTCGGTTAAGTTAAGTAAATTCAGACAACTCAGAGAAAGAAACCTCATCTCAACCTTCTCCCTAGCGAGAAGGCGTTTAAGTGTAAGGCGGTAGAGAGTGTCTTTTTCTAACTATTAATACCGACACTATAGCTCCTAGACATATATACGTACTGACGCCCTCTCCGCTTAGGCGAGAGACCCCCCGTAATTAAACATCTTATCTGCACAAATCGCCAAACCCTTCAACGTCAGCTCTTCGTCAAACACATCTAAATCAAGCCCATCTTTCATAACCAAAAGCCCGGCGCCAGTTCCGACAACATGCACGTCAAAAAAACGCTCACGATACTCCTTAATAAAGCCATTTATAAGATGACGATACCCATGAAACAGACCTGTCTGAACAGCTTTATGCGTCGTTTTTCCAAACAACTCCGTCTGTGCAGACACCTGAATTAAGGGGATTTTCGCGGTGTACAAAGCCAAGGCCTGCGACGCAATACCCATACCTGGGATAATAGATCCGCCTTGGTACACGCCCTCAGCATCCACATAACAAAAAGTAAGCGCCGTACCAGAATCTATAACCAAACAGGCTGTCTCATTAACTGAATACGCAGCCAAAGACGTCACCAACCTATCCGCGCCTACTTGCTTAGGTAAATCGATATTAATACGAAGAATAGGAATCGTATCCGAATTCACAAAATGAACATGTTCCAAATCCGACAAACACACATCCACACCAGGAACAACCGACGATACTATAACGTGTCTGTACGCCGACACATTGCAGTCGTCCAAGCGAGCCGAAAATTCATTTGTAGGGATAGAATGAAGGTCTCCAAGGACGCGACCATCATACGAAGCGAACACCGAAGTGGAGTTCCCAATATCAATTAATAAAAAATCTTTTACACTCATGCTTTGCAAAGTATACCGTACCTTATTCAGATAGACAAAAACCAGTATGAAAGGTAGAATTAACGTACCATTTTATAAAAATTTAGCCTGGAGAATACCTATGAAATCTAAGATCACTAAAACACTAAAAAACTCCAAAATTGTACAAAGTGTTACTGCAAAATTTACCAAAAGAAAAACGCTCTCCACCTTTGCAAAAATTTACATAGAAAGCCTGCCAGAAAAATCCCTTAAAAACCATGACTTAGACAAACTAAGCGACTTCATAAAAAAACGATTCGACTTCTTCCAATCTTCCCTATCTAATCTCAAGCAGGTCTCTTTAACTCAATCGTCCAAATCAAAAGACGCCGGTTTGTATACCCTAGAAATGGCCTACCCAGATGCGCCCTTTCTTCTTGTAACTCTCGAAGCTCTTTTTAAAAAACACACCATTCACATTACCCAGCTCCACCATCCTATTTTCACGGTCAATGTAGATTCTGAAGGCAATATAATCGGGATTGAAGAACCTAAAGAAAATAATAATTTAGTCTCCTTAATCTATATAGAGTTTGAACAAAACGCGGGTGACATTTCAGTTAGTGAACTCGAAAAAGAAATAAAGTTTCATATGGACGCTATTATCCATGTCAAAAATGACCATAATGACATGATAAAAATTATGACGGACTTAAAACCAGACATCACCCATTACAAAGGGAATCCTGTAAAGTTTCAAAACGAATGGGTCGACCTATTAGATTGGCTAAAAAATTACAATTACTCCTTCTTTGGCTACTGTGCTTTCGAAATAAAGGTAGAAGGTAAATCTCAAGAGCTACGCTTAAAAACCGGGTCAGGAAAAGGAATTCTTTCATCCTCGTTTATAAAAACACATAAAGCTACCCTCGAAACGCTTAAAAAGCAGTCCAACAAGCTTATCGACTACAGATGCCCGTTCATATTCGATACAATAAGCGAGACCAGCCCGATTCAACGCTTCGAAAATTTTATGCGTCTTAGTCTAAAAATTCCTACAGAAAACGGAAGCATCATTGAACATAATTTCTTAGGACTCCTGAAACAAAGCTCACTGCTTGTTAAAAATATTGAAACCCCTATTATTCGTCAAAAAATAAAAGCCCTTTTTGAACATAAAAATCTCATCCAAGGTTCTTACGATTTCAATCAAATCATTCGATTTTGTACCGCCACGCCAAAATTCGAACTCTTCCAAACCCCAACCGAAAACATCCTCGAACTCATTGAAGACCTCCTCTCAATTACCAATCCTAACGACATTCATTGTTTCACTAGAAAACAAATTGAATACTCTCGCCCGTTCTTAATGGTCTGTGTCCCACCGGAACTCTTTTCTAAAGAAAACATAAAAGCAATATCAGACTATCTCTCTAAGAGCCTAAGCTGTGACTCGCTTGAAGTTATTGAAGCGAGAAACGAAAAGATTTGTAGACTTCACATCTACTTCAACACATACAACACGAATCTAAAAATCGACACGACTATCATTACTGATAAAGTTAGAGACCTCATTCGTCCATGGGAAGAACGTTTAAAACAAGCCCTTCAATCATCGTTTCCAGGCGAAAAAGGCCACGACCTACATGCACGATTTTCAACTAAGTTCCCTAATCATCATAAAGTAAGACGAACTCCTGAAGAAACGGTTAGAGACATTTGTTACTTAGCTAAAATGGAAGAAGAAAAAACAGTTCAGTTCAACCTCGCAACCTTCCATTTCCACGATTCCGTCTTATCGGGGAAGTCTTCCATTTTATACATCTACAACCAAAGCAAACTAGACCTCATAAACATCATGCCAATATTGCAAAACTTCGGCATCCATATTTACGACGAGCTTACAGTAAGAATAGGCGCTAAATCTGAAACCCTAGGCTACATTCACTCATTTAGAGTTGCAGACAAACAGTTAGAAAAAATTGACGAAGACTTATATAAAACTAATATAATTGAGCTTCTAAAAGAAATCTTTAAGGGCCGAACACTCAACGACCCCCTAAACGCACTTGTCGTAACAGCCGGCCTTAGCTGGAGACACATAAATGTCATCCAAGCCTACAGAGGGTTTTATCTTCAATTAAACACCCGCTACAGCAAAGAAAAAATAACGGCAACTCTACTTAGACATACGAAACAAACACGTATGCTTGCTGAATTTTTTGAAGCCAAGTTCTCCCCTGACCAAAAGCTAAAAAGTGCTAAACATAGAAGCGAAAAAGTCTTACCTCAACTCGGCCTAGCCTATATCGACAGCCTAGCTACAGTGACAGATATCACAGCGGATATCATCCTAAAACGTTTTTTAAACTTCATAGAAAGCACACTAAGAACAAATTTTTATATACATAAAGAAAATGGAGATAATTTCATCTCTCTAAAACTAGAATCACCTAATATTAAACTGCCTCTACCCGTTCCATACAGAGAAATATTCATTTATGACTCAGAAATGGAAGGGTGTCATTTAAGATTTGGACCTGTTGCCCGTGGGGGACTTCGTTGGTCCGACAGAATTGATGATTTCAGACGAGAGGTCCTGGGACTTGTAAAAGCCCAACAAACTAAAAATGTTGTTATTGTACCTGTAGGATCAAAAGGTGGTTTTGTTATTAAAAAAGACTTCACTCGAGAAACGGCTGTAGAAGAGTCTCAAAAACAATATAAAAAACTCATTAAAGGTCTATTAGATATTACCGACAACCTAGATGTAAAAGGGACGGTTATACACCCTGAAAATGTTATGAGATATGACGGCAATGACCCCTATCTCGTTGTAGCGGCTGACAAAGGTACCGCTCAATTTTCAGATATCGCAAATAGTATCTCCGATGAGTACAATTTTTGGCTAGGCGACGGCTTCGCTTCAGGGGGTTCTAATGGTTATAACCATAAAGAAGTGGCCATTACAGCAAAAGGTGCCTGGGAATGTGTCAAACTTCACTTCAAAGAAATGGGTGTGGACTGTCAAAAAAACGCATTCACAGTAGCCGGTGTTGGCGACATGTCTGGAGATGTATTTGGAAACGGAATGCTCCTCAGCCCCGTTATAAAACTCCAAGCAGCCTTCAACCATATGCATATTTTTCTCGACCCCAATCCAGACATTGGCTCAAGTTTCAAAGAGAGAGAGAGACTCTTCAATCTTCCACGTTCATCTTGGTCAGACTACAACACGAAGATCATGAGTAAAGGCAGTGGGGTTTTTGATAGAGAGTCCAAAAACATAAACCTTTCGAAAGAAATACAAAGCATGCTTGGCATTAAAGTAGCTTCACTTACAGGCGACGAACTTATACGCGCAGTTCTAAAAATGCAGGTAGATCTTATGTGGTTTGGTGGTATAGGAACCTATGTTAAAAATGACACTGAGACACATTTTCAAGTAGGGGACCCAGCCAGCGACACAGTAAGAATCGACCATACTGAACTTAATGCAAAAGTTGTCGGAGAAGGTGCCAACTTAGGCATTACCCAATCGGCTCGTATTAGCCTTAGCCTGGCAGGTACTAAATTAAATACCGATTTCATCGACAACTCAGCGGGCGTCAACATGTCTGACTACGAAGTTAATATCAAAATCTTACTAAAACGATTATTACTCGAGAAAAAAATAAACTCTACTGAAGATAGAAATACGACACTTGAAAAAGCAACAAACGAAGTAACCGAGCTTGTCCTTAAAAATAACAGAGGCCAACATAGACTCATTTCTATGGACGCTATTAGATCGACACGCAAGTTAAATATTTTCAAAAAAATGATCCAACACTACATCTCAACAAAGCTGCTAAACCCAGCAGAAGAAGTACTTCTAGATCATAATCAGTTTGAAGATCTCACTGAGCATAACACACCGCTTCCTCGTCCAGTATTAGCTACCTTACAAGCCTACACAAAAATGTCTGTATTTAACTCACTCATCACGTCCCCATTATTAGACAGCCTTGATTTTGAACCTTATTACATCCACTACCTTCCCGAAAAACTAAACAAAGCCTTCGGAGACGCTGTAAAACAACATCGCTTAAAAAAGGAAATTATCGCAACGGTACTCACTAATAAAATAGTCAACCAAGCCGGCATTACTTTTTTCTATCAAGCCCAACAAATAACAGGTCAATCTTTCGACAAAATAGCTATGTCCTATATCGCTATAAACAAAGGATTAAAACTCAAAGAGATACGCAAAAAAATCTTCGCATCTTCCGCCTCCTCGGACGCACAATACGAAGCGCTTATTCAAATCGGAAACAAGGTTCAAGACTTAGTTATAGACCTCCTTCAAGTTCCAGGCCTTAACTTAAACTTCTCACTTATCCCTCAACTTGAAGAGCTTTATACGTCTATAAAAAAAACAAGAGAGCAAACAGATACAGACAACAATCAGCCTTGGCTAAAAGTCGGCTTCTCCCATGCCGAGGCACAACAGATAGTGTCCTTATCCAAGATATCGGCTATCAGCGACCTGCTCTATTTCAACATACATAAAGCGATAGAGCCTGAACTAGGCTTACAGTTAACCATGCAGCTAGACAAAGCCTTTGGCTTTGAGTGGATTAAACAAAAAATTAATGACCTCCCTTTAAAAACACAATGGGAATACAGCCAAAAAGACTTACTCCTACAAGCCATTCGTCTACACAAAACGAACTTAGTAAAGCTACTAAGTTCAAAATATAATCATAAGAAACTAGGAAACCTAGCCACAGATGAGATTATTAAGGTTGTTCAGGCTGCATTTCCTGACCCTATAGACAGTTATTTTAAAACACTGAGCCAGTTACGTACCGTGATACAAATAGATCTCACAAGTATCACCGTCACGATAACGCGTTTAAACAATTTAGCTAGTCAACACTAGCTAAATTGTTTAAAAAATTAATTATAATTTACGTACTTATATAAGTCTTGAAAGGATTTGCGAACCATTTCGTCATTCGCTCGGATAGTTTCTTCTCTAATAAAAAATAAGTCTTCAAAAAATAAAAGATCTTCCTGTTTACCTGCTGGTAATAATTTATCATTATCCATAATTCTTTTCTCCTTTATCTATTAATCGAGCTATTTCACTAAAGATATGCACCGATTTTTTTAATATTTAAATTATATAAACTGTGATACTGTCTACATACCTAAAAATACGGATACTCAAACATCGAAATATTATGATACATCAAGATATCACACTCATTATTGGCCCCACCGCAGTAGGCAAATCAGATTATGCATTAGCACTAGCTCAAGAAACTGGCGCCGAGATTATTTCAGCCGATGCCTACCAGATATATAAAGGCCTAGATATCGGCAGCGCAAAAATAAGTAAAGAAGACCAAGACTTAATCCCTCACCATCTCATCGACATCAAAGCCCCACATGAAGCCTATAGCGTATCTGATTTTCTCGATGAAAGTAAAAAAATCATCGAAAAACTTCGGCTAAAAAAGACGCCAATCATTATCTGTGGGGGTACGGGCTTATATATCCAAAGCTTTTTATACGGATATTCTCTCGCCCCACAAGATCTCAATATTCGACAAAAACTAGAAGAGGAAGCCGAATATATCGGGGGGAAAGCTATGTGGGAAAAACTAAATAAGATAGACCCTGTCTTTGCTAAAAACCTGCCCTACCAAAATGGCCGCCGTGTCATTAGAGCTCTTGAAATTGTCGCCATATCCAAAACACCTCCATCTCAGGCCCAAAAAAGAAAGCCCTGCAGAGAAGATTCTCGTATTATCGGCCTGAATGCCGACAGAGCCATTATTCATGAACGCATTAATACACGAGTAGACCTTATGATAGACAAAGGCCTCATTAAAGAAGTTTACACCCTACTCCAGTCAGGCGTACAAAAAAATGCTCAAGCATTCAAAGGCATAGGCTATAAAGAAGTCATAGACTATATAGACGGGCAAGCCAGTAAAGAGGAGATGATTAAGGATATAAAAACACACACACGCCGTTTCGCAAAAAGACAAATGACCTGGTTTAAAAAAATTGAAAATGTCGAGTGGAAATTGACATAGTTAAAGGAGAACTCTACACTAAGCCTAATAAAATTATGAATAAACCTGATATTATCATTTCTGAAGACCACCCCCCATCGATATCCTTCGACCCTAAAGCCTTTGCTGAGAGTGTCAGTCAAGAAAAGGCCATTACCCAAGGATCTATTGATATCAACTTCGTCTCAACTGACGCCATAGTCGAGCTCAACAAAAGCTACCTAAAACGAGACTACATCACAGATATAATCACCTTTAACCTAGGTAGTACTGAGTCCCCCATAGGGGACATTTATATCTGCTGTGACACAGCAAAAGAAAACGCAGAAACCTACAACAACAGCTATGACAATGAAATTAAGCTCCTCATCATTCATGGTATCCTACATATCCTGGATTACAGAGATTATTCAGATGAAGAAAAAGAGCGTATGAATACAGAACAGACACGTATTTTGGAGCTATTGCATGACTAGTTTAAATATTAACATCGCC
>CALLLO010000159.1 GCA_938082985.1 uncultured Candidatus Marinamargulisbacteria bacterium
ATTTTTTTGCGAGAGCTTTTTTCAGAGGTGATATAGAGCTTGGATTTCCTCCTAGGGAGTAGCGATCACGCTGTCTTGATTTAGGTTGTACGTGTTTTTGTGCAGAGGTGATAGCTCTCGGGTCGTGGGGGTTTCTTTTTATCGGGTCCATTAAAACGTTTGTATTTTTTTGTGGACTTTCCAGAAAAGGTAAAGGTTGTTGTCCAGAAACAACAACAGGATGAGACGGAGAAACAGAAGATCTAGACTTTGATCTAGTTCTTTTTCGGCCTCTAGTTGGATCTTGAGCTTGATGTGTTTTTTTCTGTTTTACAGAGCGTGTTGAAGTTGGTTCTAATCTACCTGACATAAGTCATTTCCGTTTCAAGCTTAAAAAATAGGTCGTGTTGTACAAACATGTGACGAGGGCCTCCGAGAAAAATAGTGATATCACTGTACTTATCGTATTTTTTTTTAAAAAATTTCACTTTATTTTTAAAAAATTATTTTTTAAACTCAAAATAAGATGATTCTGAGATTTTTTCGAGAAGATTATGTAGCGTCGGCATGAGCTGGTGAGGGTGTGTTAGGAGGCTGTTTTTATCTGATAAAATAAGTTCAGATACTGATTTGGCTACGCTTCCAAGCTCAGGGTCTTTAAAGTAATGACAGATTCCGACGAGGTTGTGTGTCTCGTGTGCGATATCATCTAGGAGTTTGGGTTGAGTTTTATGTGGTTTTTGGACGACCTGGGTCGATAAATCATGAATCTCAGCTAACCTTTTTTTATACATGCCATATACAAGGTCTGGAAACGTTTGTTCCATCTTTATTGCCCCCTTAATTATGCTACACTTTTTACATACTCAAGAGTCTGATATCGATAGTGGCAAGGAAATTGGTGCGGATTTGTATATGACGAAGCCGTTTAAATTTGAGGACTTGTTAGGGGCTGTTTCTTTTTAATACGACTAAGTCCAAATATAAGTAACGCGACTAGAATGCTAGGGAGTACTTCGTTAACATGGCCAGATAGTTTAAAAACTTGAGACCAAAGTATGGTAGTAACTAAAGGCCCTATCATCATGGCGAGGGAGGTTTTATAGCCGAGTTTAATATTTAGACAGGCACATAAAATAAGAGGGCCTAGAACTACAGCAAGTCCTGACCAGGCTAAAACAACTAACACATACACACTTTTACTACCAAATAAGGCGATCAACACAACGCCTATCATTGTAAGTAGGGTTGTTAATTTAGATAAAGAGAAACGATCTTTCCATTTAGGGAATAAATCTTGGGTAATAGCAGCTGAGCACGTTAATATTTGAGAATCTGCTGTAGAAATAGTAGCAGAAAAAAGTCCTGCCAATATCCCGCCAACAAAGATAGAAGGGAGAAGTTGGGTTGCTAAAATGGGGAGGGCTAATTCGGTGTCCGTTCCGTTTAATTCTGGTAATAAAACACGAGACGCTAGCCCTACACCTAATGAAGTTAGTGAAAAAAAGAGATACCAAACAAAATAATAATTCCGAGCGGTTTTTAAATGTTTAGGATGAGAAATAGACATAGGTCGGGTCATGATGTGAGGTTGGCCTAAAACACCAAAGCCAAAGGCTATCCAACCTGCAAGATAAAGAGGGAACCCATAGGTCAAGTTTTGTGGAAACCACTGCGTTAAATGAGGGTCAATCTGATTAAGGCTCCTGAATAACTCGCTCAATCCATGTGTGTGATAGAGTGCGACTAAGACTAAACCAGTCATAGACGCGATCATTAAAATAGATTGTGCTACGTCTGTCCAAATAGAGGCTCTTACCCCGCCTGAGAAACTATAGGCTGTTACAATAACTGCCCCAACACATATTCCAAGTGCATGAGGCCAATCCAACATGACATTCAAGGCCTTACTCCCTGCTGTTAATTGTGCCGCTGCATATACAGCTAAAAATACAACAATACATAGAGCAGATATGCGTTGTATAATGTGTTTCTTATCGTGGGGTAAATGATGTGAGATGAACCCTGAAATGGTGTTCATATTATAGGCTTCTGTTTTTTCTCGAAGAGGCTTATGTATAAACATCCATGCTACAAAATCACCAATAATCCAGGCAATAATAAGCCAAATAGCAGACAGTCCGTAGCTGTAGGTAAATCCAATCAATCCAATAAACATAAAGCCGCTATGACACGTTGAGACGGCGGATAATGCTGTCGGAATAGGCCCAATACTGCGGTTGGCTAAGATGTAATCTTGGGTTGTTTTTAAACTTTTTTTAGATGAATAAACACCAATCCCAGTCATTAAAAGTAGAAAAATAATAAAACTTACGATAATCATATGTGCCTCCATGGTATGTATAAGTTCTATCATGGATAGTTTGTTTTCTCTAAGTTAGTTTAAATGGTATATTTATTTTAAACGGACACCCTACGTAGAAAGCTACTTTTGGGGCCTTTGCTATATATGGCATGTAGGAAGAGGGTATCATCCTACATATTTAGATGGACAGGCTCCAGTGGCCACAAGCTCTGTTGCACTTCCAGAACGAGTGTCAAGGACAGCGTGGGAATAGGGAACCTAGAGCTTTAGAGGCTGAAGAGGTTTACATTATTTTAGAAGATAAGTTTGACTTTATCGAGGTTGGACGTGACAGTATAGCTAACCCAGATTATGTAAAAAAACAATCCACAACGAGACACTTACTGACTATATGAGTCAATGCTCAGTGAACGGTACTAAGGAGACAATGATGAGGAACACGATTCAATTATATTCATTAGCAACACCAAATGGACAAAAAGTGTCTATTGCTCTTGAAGAGTTAGAGCTAGATTACCAGGCGCATACTATTAATATTATGAAAGGCGACCAATTTGAAGCTGATTTTTTAAAGGTAAACCCTAATTCCAAGATTCCAGCCATTGTAGATCCAACAGGAGCAGACGGAGAACCTTTAGCTATTATGGAATCGGGAGCT
>CALLLO010000160.1 GCA_938082985.1 uncultured Candidatus Marinamargulisbacteria bacterium
TTCTACAAGTTCTACCCAATTATTCCGATCTGAAGCATGTCCCCACCCTCTGACTTTACGTAACATCTCTTCTTTGGTTCTTACCCACGAATAATGATGAATAAAAGGCTTTTTATCAGTGCCAACAACACCTTCCAAGAAAGGTTTCAGTTTTAGATCATGTCTTTCCGACTCTGAAAAAACATCACGTCCCTTTATCTGAGACAAACGTGTCATCACAACTGAGTCTTCATGTTGCTCTGCTTGATAACAGGCGTCTCTAAAATACCAATAGTTTAAAAACTTAACCGAATTAACCTTGTCGAGATTAACCCTGGAAAACCATGTGTTAAAGGCCTCAGAATCTAGCACCTAATCTGCATCTAAAAAAAGAGCAAAGTCACTCTCTTTTTTACAATATTGGACCCCCACCCAGCGGGCTACATTATGCCAAAAATGAGGGCCATACTTCGCTCTAAGCGACTTATCAAATGGGATCTCTACAAACAAAGCCTCCGGATTTTCCACTATACACGTATTTATGATCGCCCAACGCTCAGGGTCTCCCGAAAAAAAATGATCACTAAAAGGAACGATTACTTGTTGCGAGCATTTTAAGGCGGCTTTGATGCTGTGCGAAATAAACCGTGCTTCGTTGGAACAGAAATTAATGATAGTCGTTAAATTTTTCATGACTCTTTTCGCATAACCTCCCAGTCTTCAGAGGATAATTTATATAAGTTTTTGCAATTTTCACCAGCAATACAAAATGCATCTTCATCTTTAATTAAAAAACCTAAAAAAGCTTCACTCGAGAAATAAGATTTAGGCAATAAAGTATCATATTTAGGGCTTCCAAATACTTTGTCATGGCGAAACCAATAAAAAGAGCCACTATAGTGCCATGGAACTGGTAAGTGTTTGTGCGCACCTCTTAATTTCAATGTCCCATAGCAATCATACTGTTTCAGGATCCTATCCACAGTCTCTACGTCATTAAGATTAAACTCATACATAAAAGAGGACCATTCTCTAATAATGCTCCGATCTTCTTCTAGATAGTTTGGAGAAACGCCTTTCGTGTGCGCGTAAAATGTTATTTCATTTTCATCTAGCGACTTTAGTAGATCCAAGCCTTTGAAAAAGCCATTAGCTTCAGCTAAATTAGGGTCATTCTCCATATATATAATGATACTGTTTTCAGGAGCCTCGAGATAGTCAAGCACCTCGTCCTTAGCTACCATCAGGCTCCCCGTCTTAATAATGAAAATCAATCGTCCATTAAATATATGAATTTTTTTTTTTAAACACTCTATATTAAACTTCCACTCATCGTTATGAGCAATGGGACATATTTGATAAAAAAGATTGCGTATCATGTATAACTCTTTTTCCAGGATATTTTTTAATGTAACATAAACATATGAATAATATTTCGGCGCTTATTATAGCATATAACGACCCTGCCCTACTGTCCAAATGTCTGAGTTCTCTACAAGAATGTCCAGCTATAGACGAGATCCTTATCTTTGATAACTTCAGTTATAGTGATGTAATACAAAACAATGACCTGCTTATTAAACAACTATCTAAAAAAAAAGCCATCAAAGTTGAACACGCCATAAAAGACCAGTCTTTATCTTATATTTATAACTGGGCCATCTCTCACTCTAAAAACGATGTTCTTTTAATCTGTGATTCAGATATAGAACTTATGTCGCCACACTCTTTTGATAGCTGCTTAGAGGTCTTTAAGATGGATCCCACTCTTGCTGTTCAAGGATTTCTTTGTCAAAGCACAAACCCTTCTCTCATAAATATTTTAAGCCCCTTTTATTTAAACCACGATAAAATGAAATCTAGAGAACCCCTTTCTATAGCTAAATCCGCTCTAAGTACATGGAACCCAAGCGCATTCCCCTCTATTCTTAGACATTGTTTTTGCATAAGAAAACAAGCCTTCACGTTTAAGGACTCTCATTGGTATGGCTGCGACCTACTACATTATTTACTCGATTGCCTTGTCCATAAAAAAAAGATTCACGTGAGAACAGACCTCTTTTTTAAACACAATCAAAGCCCTTGGAGAAAACAACGAAAAAACAAAAGCGGTGTCTGGAGAAAGAGAGAATTACACTCTCATGAAACCTTTCTTAAAAAGGCACTTTTCCATCCCATTTTATTATGGACCTTATTATTTAATAATAAAGCTTAATTATTCACCCAGTCCCCAATCCCAGAAAAACTCTCCACCTTAATAACAGCCTTCGTCTCCCACCCCAAATAATTATTAAACTCAATGACCTCAATTCCAAAATCAATCGCGCCATCAATCTCATCTTGGTCATGCGCGACAAAGTAAACCTCGTTTTTTTGTAATCCATGCTTATCCAACACATGTTGAAAGACATCTGGGTGCGGCTTCCTTTTTTCTAATTCTTTAGACGAATAGACATAATCAATATAGTCATTAAGTCCAAATCGCTTTAAAATCGTCTCTCGGATCTTTTCTTCGCCAGATTCATTATCCGTAATAACAATATTTTTTACACCCGCAGCCTGAATCTTAGCTAGCGTATCTTGAACCCCAGGATACAGATCTCGATGCGTTTCATAATACAGTTTCTTTTCAAAACTATCTTTTATAAACCCTTGCGGATCTTTCAGCTTTAAGCCCACTACAAACGCTTCATACGCATCTTTATACCTGATTCGCCCATCATAAACAGGCTCTAAAACGCGCTCATAGTATTCATAAAAATCTTTAAAAGCCCCCTCAAAGGCGGATTGGTCGCTCAAACTTTCCCACATCCATTTCCGCCAGAAATGTGACTCAAAAAAAATATCGCCCATGTCATACAAGACCGCTTTCTTCATACCCCCACTCCCATCTCTGATATCACCCGGCTCGCCTCAAAGCCATTTCCCGCACGCCTAATCTTCGGAAAAAAATGGATCTTGTTCGCCACCCACCGTCTACATACTTCCAGTCTCACCCGTGTCCACAGTGAGAGCTTGCCACTTATCACAATAAGATTTGTATTCTGAGTATTCATGAGTGTCACGAGCTCAGCGTTGGTCCAGCTCGTCGGTGCTTGCACGGTGTGATAGCCCTGTTCGCTTAAGGCATTACGTATCGTCTCCGATTCTGAGCCCACACATACAATATTTAAGGTCTTCTCCAACCAATAAAAACGCTGATTCCTTTCCGGTGCATCCCCTGTTTCAGGATGTAGACAGGCCTCTATCGCCGATTCATACTCTGTCATCGAGATGTTCTCGCGACAGTCTGGCTTTGTACAGACATCCGGGCGACAGGCGTCTATACAGCTGTGTGTCGAGCTCACAATATAGTGAGGGGTCATCCAGGGGCCCCAATGCATCGCATTTTGGATACGGTTAACGTAGTGGACGATAACTGGCTTCTGGAAGCCTGAAGCGATATGCGCGGGGCCTGAGTCGGAGCCTACAAATAATTGGCACCCTGAAATAAGGACCTTAAGATCTAGTAAGCTCACCCCCTCCGTGAGATCTACAACACGACTAGGATCTAAGCTGTTTTTGATAATGTAGGCGGCGGCCTCGGCGTTATGGGGCCGACCTACCAGGATGATTTTACCTGAGCTTTGTCTCTGCAAGCGTGTTTCTATCTGTGACAAGTCTGGCGCGAAGAGGACGCGTTGAGGAGAACCCGCATCAATATGCATGACTGTATATGGGCCAGATATCCACGTTTTTTTACTGACATGTAGATCTACAGGATAGTCGCTCGCGTTATAGATCCCTAGGGGACCCAGGAGTCTAGCGTTTAGGTCACATTTATGGGGAAGATAATCCAAAAAATCACTCTTTACACTGTGGCTGTAGAGCACTCGGTTGATCCACGAGCTCGCATGGCCGATTCTTATCTTAATACCCGCGAGTGCGGCGAGTTTAGCATAACGGGGGTTTTCCCAAAGACCTATGAAGATATCCGCTTTTTGAGCGTTTAATGTTTTCAGAAGCTCTTTAAACAAAGATGTATCTTCTTTTCCCATCACATACGGAAGTGGGTCTTCGATACAGCCATCAACATCAGGATGATCGTCTATGAGGGGAATAAACGCTTTGCGGATCATATACACGATTTTAGCGTCTGGAAAATGTTTTTTAAGAGGCGCTATAAGCGCTGTCGTGACGACAACATCACCTAGAACATCGCCTCTAGCTATAACAATCGTAGGGGCTTTAGGACATTTCATCTCTTAAATTGACCCAATACCTCTCGGTCTGAGTTCAGTTCAGCTTTGTCTCGCCATCTTGATTTAAGAATCGAAGGGATATGCCACGCCGCTTTGAGGATGGCTCTCGTATCGTTAACCTGAAAACTAATCAATTTCAACAAAACCGTGAGGCCGTGCAAAAACATATAGGGTGGATACGTTAAATTTTTCCAGATAAATAAATATTTGTTTCTCAGATGGATCGCATCCACGTGTTTTTTACTAAACAAGGCCCCAATAGTGGCTTGATGTTGATGCTCACACTCCCCTACCTTGGCATAAAGCGATCGCCACCCTCTTTTCCATCCTTGATACGACAGATCTAAATCTTCACAATAAAAGGGACTGTAGATGGGATCAAAACCACCCAAAATATTAAAGCGTTCTTTTGTCATAAACATGGCACCGCCGCAGGCCCACAATATAGGAAAATCGGGATCATCTTCGCAGCGTATCGCCTGATCGGGATCGTTCTCGGTGGACACCCACCCGCCTTCAAAGAAGCCTTTCGTTGGTGTTTCGTTCACTCGTTTCCCCCCTTGCTCTCTAAATATCGGAGGCGAGATCGCGAACACACGTGAGTCTTCCATATAGCTATGTACAGCCTCTATATCTAAAGACGTAAAGACCATATCGTTATTTAAAAATAATAAAATATCTTCGTGAGCGATCCTCGCCCCAGCGTTACAGGTCTGACCAAAGCCAAGGTTAATCGGGTTTTGAACAACACGACAGTCTGGAAAGTGGGTCGCGAGATACTCCACACTCGTATCGTCACTCGCATCATCGACGATAATAATATCCGTGATCCCATTCTCGTTTAAAATAGCGACGTTTTTAGCTAAGCACGTTTTAAGAATATGTTCCCCATTAAAGCTCGGAATAACAACCGATACACCCACTATAAAAGCAGCCTTTCCAGCCAGTTTTTATGCTGTTGAGGTTGGATGAAATGATAGATCAGAGGCTGAAAGTCTATTTGTTTTGTCTTCAGTAAATACGCCGTCACCAAGGTACGATGCGCGCCATCTTCAATATAAAACAAACCCTTAGGACAATAATACCGGGAGCGCTCACCGATGGGCCTAATAAGCACATATTGTGCCTTTTCATGATCGTAACTATTCAAAATAGGCATCATGGGCATGAAGAAATCAGTCCGATAATCTCCGTCCACCTCGCCTTTTGCCAAGGCTTCAAAGGTCCATTTATTCTCTATCATCCGATCCACGACTTCGCCTAGCGTATAATAATGATCTTTCGCTGATTTTAAAGGGGCTAGGAGCCTAGACTGAGGGTTTGAGGGGTACAGTAAAGAATAAAAAGTCGCTTCATCTTCGATAGGCATCTCGTAAAAACCGACGCTGTTGTGTATCGTCTCAGCGACAAACACACCTAGATTCCCTTTTGCCTCTTGTTTAGCCAGCATCGCTTCTTTACTGATATGTCTCATTAGTCGGCGACGACACCACTTCTGATGTTAGAACTCAAACGTCCTTCGTTTCTCTTGCTCCGCATCTTTTCTACAGCAGCATCAACAGGGTCTTCAGGACGTTTTATAAAGGTCGTCGAATGGGCCTCGGTTAGTTCGTCAGCAGGACGATCGACGGTGTAAAAATAAGTAGCGATAGATTTTCTCGTCCAGCCATCCGGGCAAGTGAGCGCATCGGGGTGACCATGATAGGATTTTTCAGAGGTGTTAAACAGGGCAAGACGGTTAAAGTATGGCAAAATCTTAGTCGCACAAGACTCCAACACGTGTTGCCCGTCTTTTTTATGTCCTTTCCAGATCTCAAAATTTCCACCATATTCTGGCTTCCAGTCTTTGTTTAAATAAATCAAGACATTGAGCCGACGTTGAAGCTTCAGTTTTTGATGTTGGTTAAAATCGATATGTACATCTAATTTCCCCCCTTTAGGGATTTGGTGGATACCGCCTCCTCTATAGTAAGGATCTGGAATAAGACCGTCGATACCCGTGATCTCTTCTAGGAAACGAAGAAAGGCCGCAGAATTAAGGGCGATTAAAATATCGGCTATAGGGGCTGGAAGTTTGGACACTTGGTCAAACGCGAGTTTCTTTTCTAAAGGATTATCATATTTATAAAAATCAAAATCCTCTGGTTTTGGAAAAGCGTCCACCGCTTTAGATAAGATCTCCGGGTCCATAAAATCATCAATATAGATGTGAGGGAAAGGCGCTGCACTTTGATACGCCTCTTTATGTTTACCTGCAAGTTCTAAAAGTCGATTTTCGTCAAAAACAGCAGACATGTTACGCTCCTTCAGCCTCTGGATTTTTCTTAAATTGGATCGTATATAAGTGTTCATACGCACCCTTCTTAGCTAAAAGTTCGTCGTGGGTCCCCATCTCAACCACGCGCCCTTTGTCCATCACCACGATCTTATCCGCATGCATGATCGTCGAGAGACGATGCGCGATCACAAAGGTCGTTCTGTTTTTCATAAGCTCCAACAAAGCCTCTTGAACGAGCTTTTCAGATTTGGAATCTAGAGCAGAGGTCGCTTCATCTAAAATAAGAATTTTGGGGTCTCGCAAAATCGCACGAGCGATAGAGATCCGTTGTTTTTGACCACCGGACAAGCGTCGCCCTTTGTCGCTCACCTGGGTCAGAAGTTTGTCTGGAAATCCGTCAATAAACTCTAGCGCGTTAGCTTTCTTAGCCGCTGCACGGATGTCCACTTCTTTAGCCCCAGGGTTCCCGTAGCGGATGTTTTCGCTGATCGTGCCGCGAAACATAATATCGTCTTGTAAGACCATGCCAATCTGCGAACGCAGAGTCGGAAGATCTAGCTCTTTAATGTTATAGCCATCTATTTTTAACTCACCTGAAGAAGGGTCATAAAATCTAGGAATCATATTAATTAATGTCGTCTTCCCCGCCCCAGACAAGCCCACAAGTGCCACGACCTGACCTTCTTCAGCCACTAGATTTATTGTGTCTAAAACGACCGTATTATCTTCTTCATAAGAAAAGGACAGGTCTTTAAGTTCTACCTGACCTTTCACTTTTAGTTTATGACCGTCTTTCGGATTTTTAATTTTAACTTCAGCATCCAAGACTTCAAACATACGCTCCGCTGACACCATAGATTGTTGTAGGTTGATATAGACCTTAGATATAGCACTTACAGGATCTATAAGTAGTGCTAGTCCTGTAAAAAAGGAGATGAGTTCCGGGCCTGATATAAAGTCTTTCGCCACCATCATCCCGCCCGCATATAAGATAGCCAAAAAAACAAAACCCTGAGATTGCATAACCACCGCGTCCATACTCGCTTTAAAGCGTGTATTCATCATCGACGATTTGAAGTTACGCACACTTTCTTTAACAAAACGTTTCACTTCTTTTTCTTCCATTGTGTAGGCTTGGACCAGCTTAATATTGCTGATATTTTCTTGAGCGATATGCATGATATCGGCGGATTTCTTTTGAACTTGTTTGGTCACACGTTTGATCTTGCCTGAGAAATAAGACAGAAAAACAACGAAAATAGGCAAAGAAATAAAGGTAAACGAGGTAAGTTTCCAGTTTAGATAAAAAAGGTAGCCAATAACGCCAATGAAGGTAAAGACCTGAGGGATTATTTCCCAAAAAATAATCATGACCGCTTTTTTAACGTTCGCAGAATCTGAAAAAAGACGGGTCAAAATTTCGCCGAGTTTCCATTTCGCATAAAAATGTTGAGACACGCCTTGGAGTTTCGTATAAATCTCCTTTTGGATATCGATAATCATACGACCACTCAACCAGGTCATAATATAATACTGACCAAACTGAGTCACCGTACGTAAGCTCCACAAGGCAAGACCATTGAAGATTTGATTGGCAAAAAACTTGACGTTTTTATTAGCTATCTCCTCCATAAGATCTCGGATCCAGGGGAGTACAAGAATATTGGACGCTGTGAATAGGAGCGCCAAGATAATAGAAACGGCGAGTTGGAGCCTATAGGGGCGCATATAGCGCAAAATTCGAAAGTAGATGTTCATAGTTAACAAAATATCCTGGTACCGAAGGCCGGAATCGAACCGGCACGGAGTTGCCCCCATTGGTGTTTGAGACCAACGCGTCTACCAATTTCGCCACTTCGGCACATGAGTGTGGTGCTGTGATTGTAGCACGGGGAGGCTTTTGTTAGAATAGCGGTATTATGACACATACACACCCGCTTAGCGCTCATTCTCACACTGATTGGTTAACCCTTTTAGACAACATGGCTACTGTTGCAGACGAGATAGGACTCCACTACTTCGAAAAGGCAAAGAACATGACCTTGTCCGTCGAAGACAAAGACAACAAGACCCCTGTTTCTGAAGGTGATTTGGCTATTGAAAAAGAGATCCGTCGGATCTTGGGTACAGATTATCCTGGATTGGCGGTATTGGGCGAAGAATTTGGCGCCTGTGCAGAAGATGAAGAGTACAAACTCATTATTGACCCTATAGATGGCACCTCCAATTTTATACGCGGCATTCCTTTTTACTCCGCATTATTAGGATTAGAAAAAAAGGGTGAAATCGTCGCCGGAGTCGTCTCCTGTGGCGCCACACGAGACAGATGGTCCGCAGCAAGAGGCCACGGCAGCACACACAACGGACGTCCTATTTCAGTCACCACAGTAGACGATATCTCACAAGCACAAGCGTTTCATGGTGGCTTGTTTGGCAACGAAGCGAGAGGCGACAGAGAGCGACTGTTAAACCTCATGTCCAAAACAAAACGACAACGCGGCATCGGCGATTACCTCATGCACACGCTCGTAGCCTCAGGCTGCGGAGAGTTTGCCATAGATTTCGGTCTAGCCCCCTGGGATTTAGCGCCTTTAGGAATCGTTGTAGAAGAAGCCGGCGGCACCGTCACACAAGTAGACGGCAGCCCCTTTTCTCACTACAACGGGTCTATATTAACTAGCAATGGGCAGTTTCATTCCGAGATTGTGGCTGTTTATCGGGCTTGAAGAGGTATTTTGTTAAGGTGAATTCTATCTGACCCTATGACGTTCCACTTATAACTCCCGGGAGCCCCATAGCCTCCATAATGGTGTTGTTAGGGCCTTACGTAGATCCGCAAAAAATTTCTGTCCATGTGCGGTCGGTCTGCCCTCGTGAAGGGTGATCGCCAGAAGGAGGAGAATGATTATGTAGACCAGGAATAACAGGAAGAGCCTCTGATGCACCTCTACCCTGAACGGCCTGAGCCACGCCTACGGAAGTGCTTGTGCTAGTCCCTCCAGGAGCGCCACTCTTTTGTGCTTCACGAGAACTTTCTACCTCACCCGCATTCCTGCTGGGCCATCGACCGCCGCTCCGTACACCGTTTTCACCCTGAACTCCTACTGAGACTCCGCTTTCTTGACCTTGTCGATGTGCTACTGCGCTTATGGCGTCTCTTATTATTCGTCCTTCTCCTCCATTGACTGCACTCCGAGCTCTGAAAACCTCTCTCAGTTCTTTATTCGGTTTATCCCAACCCTGGTGTTCGGAGTTTCTTGATCTGCCCCCTATCTGCTTGTCTGATTCCTTCTGTTGTTCAGCACATGGGGGTGTTTGAGCTCCTACTGCCGAAGAACCAGATAAATCACGTACGGTGGCGGCTGATGCTGCCGAATTTCCTAAACCAGAAACTCCATCTGTAGTTGTGCTGCCTCCGCTGACATCCCCCGCATTATCATCACTAGAAGTCCCGTCTAATACTTCTTTTCGATTCTCGGAAAGTACATTATTAGCCGACGGCGCTACATAGCTACCCCCCCAAAAACCATCACCTAAAGCTGCTATTTCTGCTGTTGCTGTTGCTGGTGGTGCTGCGTCTGCGTCTGCGGTTGTAGCTGCTCTTTCGGTTGCTGATACTGCTGCTGTTGAGGCTGGTTGTGCTGCGGCTGCTGTTGCTGCTTGTTCTGCTGCTTCTGCTGCTTCTGCTGCTTCTTGAAACTCTGCTGCTGCTGCTGCTTCAAATGTCGCTTTCAATGTCGTTAATTTGGCTTTTGCTCCCACCAAGTTACCAGGTAATTGTTTCAGACCTACGACTACACCCTCTAACCCCTTTTTATACCTGTCCGCTGAGGTATGCGTCACACTCTGAAGCTCCCCTAACTCTCTCTCTATCTCGGCCATTAATAGTTTTGCTTTTTCTGTTGCTTTTAATGTTCCTGCTTTTACTGATGCTAGTCCTGATGCTTTACGACTATTTTTTGCCAGGACTGCGACTGCGACTGCGGCGGAGGCGGAGGCGGAGGCGGAGGCGGAGGCGGAGGCGGAGGCGGAGGCGGAGGCGGAGGCGGAGGCGGAGGCGGAGGCGGAGGCGGAGGCGGAGGCGGCTTGCGTTGAGGCTTTTTTTCTTATTAAACTATTTTTTTTTCTTTCTCTCTTCCCTTTTTGTTTTTCTATTTGTAATGCTTTTTTTTTTGCTCCTTGTGCTTCTTTTTTTACTGCTGCTGCTGCTGCTGCTGCTGCTAGTTCACCTTCCACATTTTTTTGAAATTTAGTAATTAAACTATCAAAGCTACTTCTCAATTTAGGAACATCATCACTATCAGGTTTTATTAATTTTGTTTTTAAATCATTCAATTCTTTTATATATTCTTTTTTGATGGCGGGCGTTACCTTTGCATCTTTAACAAAAGCTAGCTCTTTATCTACCTCACGGGGTAGAACTCTAGCTGCATTGGCTGCTGTAGCTTTCTCTTTAGCTTCGGCTCTAGCTTCTTTAGCTTTGGCTCTAGCTTCGGCTCTAGCTTCTTTAGCTTCGGCTCTGCCTGCTTTCTTATCTGCTTTTACTTTTGCTGTGGCTCTTGCTTGTTCTGCTTGTGCTGCTGCTGTTCGTGCTGCTGCTTCTGCTTCTGCTGTTGCTGCTGCTTCTGCTGTTGCTGCTTGTTCTGCTGCTGCTGCTGCTG
>CALLLO010000161.1 GCA_938082985.1 uncultured Candidatus Marinamargulisbacteria bacterium
TATCCATTATAAGTATTGGATTACTTTGGATTGTTGTCTTTATGTCAGTAGGACTGGTGGGAAGTTTTGTTAATCGACTTGTACAGATATCTGGGTTTAGTTTGGCAAATAGATTTGTAGGGCTTTTTTTAGGTGTTATTAAGGGCTCCTTATTGGCTTTACCTATGATTATTCCTGTCGTTTTTTTTAACCCTCAAGCCATTGAAGGGTCTGTTTTTTTGAGGCCCTTTAAACAACAGATAGTCAGCTTTGTGGAATCTAAAGCTATGCCTATGGTAAAAGGGCTTATTCCAACGGTAAATGAAATGACAGAATAGCTTCAATACGATACACTTAATCGTGTTATGTTGAGGTTTTTTTAGTGTATTTATTTTTTAATTTTTTATGTGCTTTTTTTAGTAAAGTGACCCTTTTCTTTTTTTTGTTAATGACTCTTTTTTTTTCATTGCCTCATGACATAGTTTCTCAAGAAAAAGAACGCGATTCGGGCGGGGGCATAAAAAGACGTATAGAAGTAGATTTGACTAAGCGTTTTGGACACAAGGTGACAATTGGAAAAGTCTCGGGGACTGTTTTAACTAAATTAATTTTTAGAGATGTTCTGGTTCAAGACCCCGATACAGATGAACTTGTAATGTCTATTAATCGAGTGTCTATGGGCTTTAATCCTTTGAAATTGGTACAGTATGCGGGATATGTTCCTAGTGCTATTTCGAGTTTAGAGCTTGATGGAGCTTATTTAAGGGTATTGAGAGACAGCGATGGGAGATGGGAATTAGCCAAGCTAAAACCCAGAAAAGATCCCTTATCGACCTTGCCTAAACAACCTCTTTTTTCAGGCCAAGTAGCGGTTGAAAACTTGCAGATAGCATATGAGGATAGACGAGGTTGGGGAGATCGACATTTAAAACAAGCCTTTAAGGAGGGCTTATCGTCGTTGTCGGGGAAAGTGGATATTAAGAATGAAATAGCTCAGTTTTCTTTATTAGGAACCTTGAAAAGTGGTGATTCGCCTACAAAGTTAACAGGGGTGTTTGATTTACGAAAAGGGCATTACGATTTAGATTTTAGTATGACGCAGTTGGACTTGGGTATCTGGGGGGAGTATGTACTTCCTTTCGAGGGGTATACAATAGACCATGATAAGCCTTCCTTGAGAGGGAATATTCGATCACGATCTCCTCTTGTGAAGAGTCGCTTGCCTTTTTCTTATGATTTAACATTTGGGGCTAAAAATGCTCATTTTAAATTGCCATTTTTTGATATGCCTATTCAAGATATGAAAGGTGATGTAAGTCTTTTTCATGGGACGATTACGGAGGCGGGGTTAGAAAAAGATTTAGGTTATTCGTCGTCTAATGCGAGTGAAATGTTTAGTCATTTAGTGAAAGTGGGGATTTTATCTAAGCAGGGGCGTATTTTATATTCAGCTCAATTTTCAGGAGTATCTAGTTCTTTACGTACTTATTTAGAGAGTCCTCCGGAGTCGGTTGAATTTAGCTCTATTTCAGGGCGATTGGGTACTATTCCTGTGTCCGGAGATGGTGAAATTAGCTTGAAGCATCAGAGTATTGATTTAAAAATTAAGGCCGACTCGTTTTATGTTCAAGCATTTAATTCTGTATTTAAAGATCTTAGCGAGCTTCAAATTAAAGGACTAGGAAAAGGCGTAACTTATGTGAATGGGCCTTTGAATAGTCCTAATATTTATGGGTATATGTCGTCGGACAAACTCAATGCTTATGGCTTTCAACCTGAGGATGTCTATGCAAAATTTTTTATAAAAAAAAATATTTTGAATATAGATATAAAAAAAGCAGGGATGTTTCGTAACCTGTGGTCAGGTGACTGTAAGGTTGGGCTTTCAGGGTCTGAGCAGCCTTTTTCTATGGACCTTTTAGCACCTAACTTTAATATGTCTTCAGCTTTTCCAAATATGGAGGATAGTGCGGAGGGTACCTCTAATGTGAGTGTTAAAATCGAGGATAAGGATTCTTTTATGACGATAAATTTAGAAGCAAGTGGAGAGACTTCACGCTTTTTTAGTCAAAAGGTTCCGTCATTTTCTTTGTCTTTACGCGTTAAGGATGACCATGACATGCCGTTTATTTCGTCAATAAGACTTAACGATATGGACACCCCTATTTTTTTAAAGGGTCAGGTCAGAGACTCTCAGTTTGTTAATGTTAATGTTAATGCGGTAGATATTTCAGTTGTAGATGTCTTAACTAGTAATAGAACCGCAGTAGGTTTAATGAATGCTGAAGGCGATATTTCTTTTTCTTTGGGCGAACTCTTTTGGAAAAACCCATTGTCTGAGACTCAAGCGACTCTTTCGATAACAGCTAAGAACTTTCCTTTTTATGGCTTTATTTTTGACGAAATGAAGGTAAAGGGGAGATATGACAAGGGCTCACTTGACTTAGACTATTTGGAGTCTAAAAAGGGGCCTACTCGTATTGATATATCGGGTGAATATCAGAACTTAAAGCCTTTGCGCTCTCATATTAATGTGTCTCATCTAAGTATTCAGAGTTGGCCTTGGTTAGCCGATAAAATTCCAAATTATTTCCATCCTTTTTCAGGTGATTTATCGGTGGAAATGATGCTGGATAATCGTAAAGAAAATAGTGTGTCTGAGGGGTCTTTTTTCCTTAAAAAAGCAAAAATACAAAATCAGCCGATTAAACGTTTAGAAGGTAAGGTAACGTATAAGAATGGACGTTTTGACTTGCATGATTTTTATCTCAAGCAGTTTAGATCTAAGCTAAGGGCTAAAGGGTACTGGCAGGACGATTTATTTTCACTGTCTATTTTGAAGGGGTCGACTATAGATTTGAGGGATTTTTCTATTATGACGGCCCCATATGGGACTTTTGAGGGACAGGTGTCTGGGACAGCGTCTTTTTATGGCAGTAAGGATAACCTTGATATAGATTCTCAAATTTCTGCTAAAAACATTAGAACTAACCTTTTGAAAATAGACTTGCTTAAAGGGAAAGTCGGATACAAAAATAAAGCCTTGAGCCTGTCTAAAGTCCGTGTGAAGGAATCGGATAACATCTATACTATTTCGGGGGATTGGGATTTGAGTAAGGATGGCGGCGTTTCTGAGCAAGAGACGTCTATGAAAGTCCAGGTGCATTCTGCTGAATTATCGGCATTAATTTCTATGATTGAACATGTTGTATCGGTGTTTAAAACGGGCTTTATTTACTCTGACATAGGAGCGGAGACCGTGTCTTTATCTAATGTTACTCAGGGTGTGACAAGAGATTCTGATGGTACGGCCTTGTTGTATAATGAAGAAAAAAGGGAAGATGTACTGGATAAACTTAGATCTATTCAAGCTCGGTTAAAATCTAAAAATAAAGCTGAAGAAGATACATTGGCAGATGACTATGCTGGACATATATCTGGGTCTGTTGAGTTTTTTTTCCGTAAAGAGGCTATTCCTTTGGTCAAGGCAGCCTTTAAGGTTGAAGATTTTGAATCGGCTGCGTTTAAAGCCCATAAGTTTAGCTTAGATATTACCCCTAAAAATGATGCGATGACGGTTCGTTTTAATGTGGATGACGCTCAGTTGGGGGAGAGCAAATTTACCCAATTAGCGTTTAAGGGTGGGGTGGATTCTAAAGGAGTTCTTTGGTTAGGCCGAACAGATATCACGACGGCGATGCAACGTCATAAAAATGTAATTAAAGGACGGATTGATTTACTTCCTTATTGGAATCCAAAAATAGACGATGGTAGCCTATTTTTAGATTTTAATTTAGAAGGTGACCAGTTAGGCGTTTTATCTTTATTATTTAATGATGTTACAGATATTCGAAATAAGGGTTCTGTTCAGTTGTCGTTAAGGGGGAGCTTGAAAAACCCGATATTATCTAGCGATCATTTTTTATTACAAGATGCGGTTGTTTATTTTGTAGAGAATCATCCATTATTTAATGCGCCTATTCATATTAATGACGCGAGTCTGTTTGTTAAAGATAATGTATTTACGATTCCTCGTTTACCTATACGTTGGGATAAACCTGGGGTAGGTCGATTTGTTCAGTTGAATAAGGAAAAGAACAGTTTGAATCTGAGCGGTAGTCTTCGACTAAAGGCCCTTGACTTGGTACTGTTGGATTCTTTTTTACTAGGGATGGATATTGAAGCGGTGAGTACAAAATTGGATGTAAGTATTCCAGGAGTATATAGAGGGAAAATAGTTGTTTCTGATCTTCATGTTTCAGGAGATTTATATACACCTTTTTCAGATAAGAGCGTGTCGTTGGTCCGTAAAAAAGTGGATAGAGGGGTTGAAGTCGGGCCACTTATAACCGGGGGATTTAAATTATATGAAGGTACGGTTTATGTGTCTGGAGAAAGTAGTGACGTGCCTTTGCCTATGATGATTGTGTCGAGTAATGTAACTATGGGTAGTGATGTTGATGTGAGTGGAGGCGCTGTAGGACGAGGTCTGTTAGCGGGAATTACTCTTGACGCAGACTTAGTCGAAATGGCGGAGCCGATGCGCATGTCAGGTACCTTAAATAGGCCTTTTTTTCATGGAGAATTCATTTTAGCTGAAGGGGATATTCAAATGTTCAGCCGTTCTTTTGAGCTTTTAAAACAAAATCAGCAGCATCGATATTTATTCGAAGGCCTACAAGACGCCAAGGAGAATTCTGTAGCATTTATTAAAAAAAATACTGATAGTGGGCCTAAAATTGTCCCAGTTATTCAACTTATGGCAGTGGCTACCGTAGAAGAAATAACGGATGTGAGTGCGAATGTTGATGTTGATGATTTTGCCTATGACCATATGACTCTGTCTATGAGGGGTCCTCTTGATGAACTTAAGTCCTTAAAATTCAATCACTTTACGAGTCGAACAGACGATCTTTCGTCAGGGGAGTTGAGTTATAAAAATACATATTATATTCCTCTCGGGTCTAGTGTGAAAGATGTAGAGAGAGAAACAGATGCGAAAGAGATTCTGACTATCTTAATGCCAGAACTTTTTGAAGGTGAAGGGTTTGAATCGGATGCTTTTTTTACTCAGTTAAGTGAGAATAAAGTAAATTTAATTGCAAGAAAAGGTTTGTTTAGACCGATTGAAAAAGAGTTGGCTAGTCTGGTAGGTTTGTATGATTTTCGTATTGATTATAATGTTGGCCAGGACTTATTTAGGGCCGATGAAGATGTAAATAGGGAGTTGGGCTTGAGTGTGATTCAGCAAATATTGTCAGAGCAGTTGTTTTTGAGGATTAAAACAAATATTGATTTGGAACCAGATGACCAAGAATCGGATCAAAATGTAGATATTTCTGAAATTGAGCTGACTTATTTTTTACTTAAAAATCGTAATTTGTCGCTTAACTATGCGAATGTGAAAGATGATTTGAGTCAGCAAGATTTTCGACCCAAACTTTCTTTGAGGTTTTCACATGATTTTTAGAGTAGGGCTTATCCTACTTTGTTTAGTATTATTTCCTGCACTTAGTGCTGCAGAGTCGCTGAATGCAACAGCTGCAGTGTCTCGGATTATGTATACTGGGGTATCTGAAGCAGAGTATTTAGATCTACCAACGATTAAAACGCTTCGCTCTAAGGTAGGGCGAAAAGTGTCCTTAAAGAGAGTGAATGAAGATTTGGAACGCCTATATTTAACGGGGTACTTTGAACGTATTACTCCTGAAACGCGTGCTAGTAGGAATAGAGTGGAGTTGGTTTTTAATTGTACTTTAAACCCTATTATTGAAGATGTTGTTGTGCTTAATAATAAAGAGTTTTCATCAAAAAAAATAAAATCAATTATGAAAAATAAAAGGGACAGGCGTTTGAATATTCTTGATTTGCAGAAAGATAAAGACGCTTTAGAATCTTTTTTTCATGAAAAGGGATATGATTTTTTTAAAGTTAAATCGATTGTTTTAAATCGAGACAATGTTTTGGAGGTTCTTGTAGCCGAAGGTCTTATTAAGGATGTTTATTTTAGTGGTGCTGAAGATGTGAAACGCTTTGTTTTGTATAGAAACTTAGACCAACAAAAGGGGCGAGCGTTTAATTCTATTATTTTGAGAAGAGATAGATCTCGTTTGTTACGTTTGGGATATTTTTCGGAGGTTTCATCGCCAGAGTTGGAGGTGGCGGGAGATCCTGAAAATGTGAGTATTTTATTCAATTTGAGATCTAAAAAATCAAACAGATTGGATACAGGTTTTGAGCAAGAAGAAGACCTGTTTGTTGGCTTTTTTAAAGTAGTGAAAACACATAATTTTATGTATAGTGATATTTTTTCTGCCAAAACTCAATTTGGAGATACCGATTTGAGGAAAGAATTATTTTTAAGCAGTTATAGCTTCAGGTATAAGCAACCGTGGCTATTTAATCGTTTTAAAACTAGTTTTACAGCGGATTTGTGGCAGGATTTAAAACAAGAAATAGCGGCTAGTGATTCGAGTATAAACGATGCTGATATTCATAGTACGACCCGCATTGGGGGTGGATTTACTTTTGGATACCCTCTTTTGCGAGACCGATTAGGGCTTTTTGGAAAGTATAAGAGAGAACATGTACAGTCACGTGATTTAAGCGATTTTGATTCCTATAATTTAGAATCACTAGCGACTGAACTTAGCTATAGAAACGTGGACTCTCTACATAATCCTAAAAAGGGAAGCTATTTTACAGTAGAGCATGAACGTGGTGGGGATTTTAAATATTTTAGCTTAGACGGGTTATCCTTTAATCGAACAACATTAAGAACGGCTAAATTTATAGGTGTAAACGCGCGTAGTGTTATTGGGATTCATGCCTCGTTTGGTTATTTTAGGAGTCGGGAAGCTATTGATAGCTTTGAATCTGAAACCTTTGTTGTAGGTGGGGCAAACTCTATAAGAGGCTATGATGAATCTTCTTTCCCTTTTTTTGGAAGTAAAAAAGTGGTCTATAATATTGAATATCGGTATGATTTTCATCCGAAAATTCAGTCTATTTTTTTCATAGATTTTGGCAGAGCAGATGAGTCGGATTGGGCATTTTTTGGTAATTTGAATCGAGGACAGGGTATTGGTTTGCGGTTTTTTACTCCAGTGGGGCCTATACGTTTAGATTTTGCACAAGGTGATACGGAGTTTTATATTCATTTTGGTTTGGGTCAACTATTTTAGATTGTGCTGTGGCTCCCCAGAAGCCCGCTCACATTCTAGAGTGCTCTCATTGCCGTTTGAACATCTTTATATAAACTACGCAGGGCTTCGTCTGAAAAGCGTGCGTAGGTTATTTGCATTAGAGGACGATGTCCCTTTTTTGTAATGGCACTTACTTCAGGTTTAGAGTCTACTTCTTCTAGTTGATTCCCTACCTTTTCCTCTTTGGATAATGCGTTTAGTTCCATAAGAATATTCTTAAATTGTTCAGGATCACCTATAGAATTTTTCTCTGGAGGTTTTGGTTCCAAACCTAATGGACTGTTACCTGTTACATTACTCATATTTCACCACCTTTTTATAATTTTCTATTACACCCTTAAAGCGTAAAAGACGGGGGGTAAAATGTATCGAATTTAATCAGTATATTATAAATTATTCTGTTTCACATTCAATAGGGTAAACCCAATGACGCCTACGAGCAATATAGTCACCGCTGTTAAGTTGGGTTTTTTGAAAATTGGAATTTTATCAAGGCTATCAAGTGACATCGTATTTAACCCCCTTTATGTAAAACGGGTCTCGTGTATTCTAAATAAGTCTCAATAGTTTGAGTTTTAAAAAACATAGTATTTATAATCTTACCTAAGAACTAAATAATTCGTAACTATGAGTATTTTTATATTGCAATAAAATTATGTTTAATGAGTAGTTATTGAGGGAATAGTTAAATTATGAGTTCAATAAATCAAACGCCTAAAGATATTTCAAATACAATTATAAACCTTCAGAGGAAACATAGGTTTAATTTACCTACAGAATCTCAAGATAACCCTTCAAAAAAGAAATTAGACTATAAGACCCAAGACGACTCTGTTTTACAAAAAAATCTCAAAGAGTTCAAAAAAATAATTTATACGTTTATTAAAAGCACTTCTCCCGAAGTTAATGTGAGTAATATAAAAAATAATGTTGGATATGTTGCAAGGATTTCTAAAAAAGAAATAACCTACATCGTACACCCAGAAAATACACTAAAAGATCCTACAACTTATTTCTTTAATTTAGAAACAGTAAAACTAACAAACAAAACCACTGAACAATCAGCCGTAGCATTTACATCAATGTTTTTATATCACATGAAAGATTTATTCGATGATATTCAGAATAATAGAGCAAAAATTAAGGAGTGAAATATGAGAATGCAGGGAGTAAATAGGACTAGTACAACTAACATCAGTAAGTCAAATTCTTTAGCAATAGTCATGCTTGCTGCAAGGGAGGCATTTAAATACTTGGCGAAAGCTCTGAAGGGTAGTAAAGAAAGGCCTGATCAAGCAGTAATTATAAATGCGCAAACATTTACAGATAATGACCCAGCAAGGACAGATAGCATGAGTTCAGATTCATTAAGTAGGTCATCAAGTTTTTCAAGCTCAACTGATGCAACTGATACAACAACAAGGTCGAACGATGGATTGCAGAAATTTGGGTCCAACTGCATGTCGGGACGGAATTACCGCTGGGACGTTAAGACTCAGAAGGGATTTTCCAACCCAATTTTTTTTCAATAGAAATAATAACTTCTCGTGCAATATCTTTCCCCGTTGCAGCTTCAATACCTTCTAATCCAGGAGAAGAATTAACTTCTAAGAGTAAAGGGCCTTTGTTCGATCGAATAATATCTACCCCAGCAACATCCAGACCAAGAACTTTTACCGATTTAATTGCCATTGTACGCTCTTGAGCTGTGATTTTAATACTCTTGGTAGTGGCCCCTCTATGAACATTGGCTCGAAACTCCCCTGGAGCAGCTTCTCTCATAATACTTGCAATAACTTTTCCATTTACAACAAAGCAGCGGATATCTTTGTTATCGGCCTCTTTCACAAATTCTTGGACTAATAAATTAGCCTTTAAGGATTTAAACGCATTAATGACACTCTCTGCTGCTTTTTTTGTTTCTGCTAAAACTACACCTGTGCCGTGAGTTCCTTCTAATAATTTAATAATTAAGGGAGCACCGCCAACCATGTTAATTAAATCTTCGGTATCAATAGGCGAATTTGCAAAGCCAGTAGTTGGAATTTCTAGACCATTTTTAAGTAACAATTGAAGTGAAAATAATTTATCTCGAGATTGTGTTATAGATTGAGAATTATTTAGGGAATATATTCCCATACTTTCAAAATGACGCGTTAGAGCTGCACCATAGAAAGTAAGACTGGGCCTTATTCGTGGAATAATAGCATCCAGTCCATGAATTACTTTTCCACCCCTATTGTGGACTTCTGGATCATCCGCATCAAGCTTCATAAAACACTGCGTGATATTGAGAAATGTCATGTCATGGCCACGCTCTTCTCCAGCAAGAAGAAGACGTTCGTTACTATATAATGATGGGTTGCTTGCTAAAAGTGCAATTTTTAATCCAGAGGGTGTTTTTTTTATTTTTACATATTTCTTTTGGAT
>CALLLO010000162.1 GCA_938082985.1 uncultured Candidatus Marinamargulisbacteria bacterium
ACGCCACCACCATTCAAACCAGCCCGCCTCCGTTTTCGCCACCCCTTACTCACACCCAAACACGAGACGATCGAAATACTACGTACATATTCAAAAGTTTTGATTTACAAAAAGAACTCACCACGATTATGACTAGTTTAAAAAATATCAATCAAGAAATCGCACATATACAAATACATACACAAAAAAAAGAAATCCATGTTTCACTTAAACATAGTTAGACTAAGCTTCTGTCTAGTCTGTCTGATCTCTAGCCCTGTCTTAGGAGAGAACAGCGCACTTTTCACATATCCAAACAACATCCAAGACGCCATAAAAGAGACCTTCATCTACACGCCCAAAAGCCTAGGGCTCCAGGAGCTAAAAACAATTATAAGGGCATACAACGATACACTTGTTGTAGAAATCAGTGACTCACAACACCTATTACTATGTTTTGGAAAAAAAGAAGCTCTGAAAAAACTAAAAAAAGAAATCAAGACATGGGATCCTGATCCTCAACTCTTAAGATTTGAAACCACGATCGTAGAAATAGCCCATTCTAACCTTAATGAATTTGACTCTGCACTCACCGCACTCACCGACTTTTCAGACGTAAGCATCCAACTCAAGCCAATAAAACTAAGCATGCAAAATACGCTACTCTCACATATCCGTCTTCTCGAAACAAAGGGACAAGCCAGCCTAATCGCGCAACCCCTGATAAGCGTCCTTAACAACAAAACGGTGTCCCTTCTTATAGGCGATCAGCTTCCCTACATTACAGAGATAAGCCGTGGCGAAATAAAAACAAATAAAACACAGCAAATAAACACAGGTATTTCTATTACACTTAGCCCTAGAAAAAGGGGAGAGATAATCATTGCTGATATATATATAAGTATTAGTGATGTCAAAATATGGAAAGAAATATCAGATCTAGAATTCCCGATATTGTCCACGAGAGAATTTAGTTCAACAATAAAATTAGAACCCAATAAAGCCCTGATGATAACAGGGCTGTCTCAAACACAAGAAAGAAAAAACACACTATCCGTACCATTATTAGGACGCATACCACTCATCAAATACTTATTTTCATCCACAAAAATAGAAAAAGTCGAAACTAACATACTCATCTTCATAAAACCAAGCCTATCAATCTAATCTTTACAATACAATAAACTGTCCCGTATACTTTATTTGTCCCATGTTTACACAGAAGCGTGGATACAAAAGCTCTCGAAGACCCCCCCCCCTATTCGAGAGCTTTTCTACATCTATAGGCAGGCATATGAAAACCATACTCAAAGTAATCCTTTTATTTCTAATTGTTTTTACGATCAACCCCCAAGCACAAGACGTACAACAGCTTTTAGCACTCTCCGAACAATTAGAAGAAGCAAAAAAAACACCCACTAACGTAGCTGTAGCTCCACCTGAAAACACCCTTCAAGGTGAAAAAAAAACCGATCCAAAAAAACTATCTACTATTGAAGCTTTATTTCATGAACGATTAAACACAGAGCACACGGACTATTATACTATTCACAAAGAAATGCTTTTTGAAAGCAAAGATAAGGATTACTTCAACTATAGAAAAAAACAAGCATTAAAATCAGAGAAAAAAGAACTGACTAATGAAGAACTAGAGTTAGCCGTCAGACAGTTTGGATATAATACCTTCGGAAAAACAAAACAAAGCCGTGTTCAGGATAACAATATCCCCGTAGGCGACGACTACGTTTTAGGACCTGGCGACAGTCTTATTATACGGATTTGGGGCAAGCTCGAACAAACCTTTGAAGTAAGTATCGAAAAAGATGGCACCATCTACATACCTAAGATCGGAAACATCCCCCTTACCGGTGTGAAATTTGGCGATACGAATACCGTCATCAAAAAAGCCTTGGAAAGGCATTTTGTAAACATCCAAATCAGCGTATCAATGAATAGATTAAAAAGTATCCAAGTCTTTGTCTTAGGACAGGCCACCCATCCTGGAGCTTATAATATATCGTCACTATCTACACTTTTCATGACCCTATACAACGCAGGTGGTCCGACTAAAATAGGCTCTCTAAGAAACATTCAATTAAAACGTGGTAATACAGTTGTAAAAACTATCGATCTTTACAAATATTTACTAAGTGGAAACAGTCATCAAGACCCCTCACTCAACGCCTATGACACCATCTTTATCCCTCCTATAGGCGACGTCGTCCTTATAGCAGGGCTCGTTAAGACTCCTGGTATATTTGAAATAAAGCAACGCACATCCGCCTATGACGCCATAGTCGCTATGGCTGGAGGTATTCATGCCAACGCAAACAAAAAACATATCCAAATCGAGAGAATACAAGACGGAGAAAGCATCATTGTCTTAGATTTAGAGTTTAAATCGTCTACTGAGGCAGAAAAAGAGCTTAAAAAATTCGCCCTCCAAAATGGAGATATGCTACGTGTATTCTCCATTAAAGGGGATCAAAAAAATACGATAACAATAAACGGGAACGTGTATCAGCCTGGTACCTATCAGTTAAAAGAAAACATGACACTGCAAGATCTCATTAATACCGCAAAGGGAAGTAAAACAAACACATTTAGTAAGCGAGTAGAGATCTTTAGATTTATATCAGAAGACCAGAGAACCGTAAGCTTTGTTGATATAAGCACAGAAAAAGGGAAATCTTTTGTATTACAAGACAAAGACATAGTCAATCTTCTCAGTAAAAGCAACGCTTTAGGCCGAAAACTTGTAAGTATAGAAGGTGCTGTACAATTACCTGGTAATTACCAGCTGCTTACAGATATGCGTCTTTCAGATATTGTTTTTCTAGCAAAAACAGCAAGAAATGCTGAATTAGGCTCAGCTGAACTCTTCAGAAAAAACATAAATGGAGATGAACAGCTCTTCACTTTCAAACTTAAAGACATTCTATCTGGAGCAAACGCAGATGCTGATATCTTGCTCAAAGAACACGACAAAATCCACATAAAAACAACAAAAGCACAGTCACGTTTGAAGCGTTTCCACTTATCTGGAGAAGTCCAGTTTCCAGGGACATACTTAGCTAAAGAAAACGAAACGATAAGTGACATTATACAGAGAGCTGGTGGACTAACGCATGACGCTTTTCTTTATGGGGCTGAGTTCAAGCGACAATCTACGAAGAAATCCGAAGAAACCGGTCATATCCAAGTCTTAGACGAAGAAAAAAAGAGACTTATTTATGACCAAAAACGCATGAGTGGTTTGAGTGCAGAAAATCAAGAACTCTACGCCAACGCCATGCAATATTTACACGATAAAATAAAGAACAGTGAAGGGCGCATTATATTGGACATGACCGACTACGACTCTTTCAAAAAGAGTCATTATAATCTAAAAGTCGAAGACGGTGACACACTCCACATACCAAAACCGTCACAATCAGTCCAAGTTGTAGGCGGTGTGCTACGTCCAACTGGGGTCTTGTATGTAAATGATAAAAAATCTAAATATTATATAAAACAAGCAGGTAGCTATTCCGAGTTTGCAAAAAAAGGTCGTTTTTATGTTCTAAGAGCGAATGGGTCCATCGATAAAAAATCAAAACACGTCAACGAAGGAGATACTATTTATATTCCTGAAGAAATCAAAATCTACTCACCTTGGATGAAAACGGTGCTTGAGTTCACACAAGTCATATTCAATGTAGCTACGGCCTTTAAATTAACGGGAATTATATAATGACACTCAAAAAAACACTCTTTCTGGATAGAGATGGCATCATCAATATCGATAAAAACTATGTACACAAGATAGCTGATTTTGAGTTAGTTCCAGGAATACTGGACTGTCTTAGAAGCGCGACAAAAAATGGGTACCAACTGATCATCATCACAAACCAATCTGGCATTCGACGCCGTCTCTACACAGAGTCTGCGTACCAACTGTTTACTGACCATATGATCTCAGTATTTCGGGATCACGACATAGAATTTGAAGGGATCTACCACTGTCCACACATATACCAAGATCTATGTGAGTGTCGTAAACCAAAGCCAGGCCTGTTTAATCAAGCTATTGAAGAACATCAGGTCGATATAGCGACTAGTTGGGTGATCGGAGATAAAAAACGTGATATTCAGGCGGCAGAAGCGGCAGGAATTGAATCTAGCATTTTAATTGAGGCTAACGATTTAATGAAACTACACACTTTAAAAGTTCCTTTTATGGTGTAGACTTACACTATCGTGAAATATTTAGTAACTGGCGCCGCAGGATTTATCGGATCTCATATTGTAGAAGAGCTTTTAGCTCTTAATAAAGACGTAGTCGGCTTTGATAACCTGTCCAACTCCTCTCTAGAGATTATCAATCAGCTTAAATCTCATGAAAATGGTAAAAAGCTACACTTTATTCACGCTGACATTACACATCTTGAGGATTGTAGACGTGCCTGTCTAGGCGTAGATTTTGTGATACATGAGGCAGCCCTAGGCTCAGTCCCGGACTCCATTGAAAACCCCTTAAAGTACCATTCAAACAACACAACAGGTATACTCAACCTTCTGACTGCGGCAAAAGAAAACAATGTAAAACGATTTGTATTTGCATCTTCTTCAGCTATTTATGGTGATAACATCAATCTCCCCTTAAAAGAAAGTGAAGAGCCCTCCCCCAAATCTCCGTATGCGATTACAAAGCTTACAGGAGAGAACTATTGCCAATTCTTTCATACTCAAGGCTTAGAAACAGTATCTCTACGCTATTTTAATGTATTTGGACCTCGTCAGAACCCACAGTCACAATACGCGGCCGTCATCCCCAAGTTTATTGATTTATATAAGAAAGACACCGCCCCTCAAATAGATGGAGATGGCAGTCAAACTCGAGACTTTATATATGTAAAAACAGTAGCAAAAATCAATATAGAAGCCTGTGACAACAACAGTATCCCTCTTGGAAAAGCGATCAATGTCGCCAGTGGTAACAAGATCAGCATCTTAGAGCTATCTACACTACTTAAAGAAAAAACAAACTCAACCAAAACGCATACCTTTGGTCCAGAAAGAGCGGGAGATATTAAACATAGTCACGCTAATATAGATATCCTAAAACAGTTCACGTGTATTCAATCCGACCAAGATGGTTTTTCAGAAGCGCTAAGTAGCACCTTATTATCTTCTGGTCTTTCAGAAACCGGCCTTCTATAATTTAACTATGCCTACAAAAAAAAAAACATCGCTTACAACCGTTCTCTTATGTGGAGGATCGGGTAAACGTATCTGGCCCTTATCAAGAAAATATTACCCAAAACAATTCCTCCCATTATTTGAAGGTATCTCACTTTTTCAAAAAACAATTCAGAGATGCCTCCCCTTCTCAAAAAAATTCATCCTTGTGACCAACACAGAACATCAATTTCTAGCCGAAAAACAGATTATAGACCTCAATATAAAAGATCTCCCCCCTACACTGGATCCTCGAACCTCTTCAAAAAGATACGGCTCCGGCTATAGCCTTTGCCGCCTTGGAAGCTGATAGAGAAGACACGCTGCTTATATGTCCGTGTGACCATTTAATAATAGGAGACTTTAATCGTTGTGTAAACACGGCCGTAAACGAAGCTAATAAAGGCCATATCATGACCATTGGTCTGAAACCTACACGCCCTGAGACTGGCTACGGATACATACAAATCAAAAAAACTTTAGATTCGGAAAGCATAGCCACCGTGAATCAATTCAGAGAAAAACCGAATAAAGAAAGGGCTGAGAAATGGATCTTAAACGATACTTATTTTTGGAATAGCGGAATTTTTTGCTTTAAAGCGTCTGTTTATCTAGACGTATTAGGCCAGCATGCCCTAGATATTCATACCTACAGCGTATTGGCTCATGATAATAAAAAAAGATATGAGAACCTGAGTATTCTAGATAAAAAAGATGTTGAGAAAATCCCCAAAAACAGCATTGATTATGCCATCTTAGAACATGCCGATAATCAGAAGATGGTTATTGCTAAAGATATAATCTGGAATGACGCTGGCTCTTTTGATAATTTAATAGAAGAAGGTGCCTCATTAAGTTTAGATAAACGCACACATGAGCATGTATCGATAGAGTCCTCTAACACTCATATCTTAAACGCAAGCCGAAGTATAACGACTATTGGTATCAACGACGTGATTATTGTTGATACTGCCGATGCCTTACTGATTTGTAATAAAGGAGAGTCTCAAAAACTAAAGCAAGCAACAGCCATCATTGAGAAACAGTCTCCAGGATTAATTGAGTGTCATGTTCGGACATATAGGCCTTGGGGATATTTTGATATTTTGCGTGAAGAGCCTGGATTTAAGGTGAAAAAGATTAATGTGACGCCTGGAAAGCGATTGTCGTTGCAGAAGCATCAGCATAGGGGCGAGCATTGGGTGGTGGTTGAAGGGACAGCTACTGTGGTGCGCGATGATATGACGTTTGTATTAGGGAGGAATCAGTCTATAGCTATTCCTAAGGGAGCTGTGCATAGGCTTGAAAATAATGGGGACGAGGCCTTGTCTATTATTGAAACGCAGACGGGAAGTTATTTAGGGGAAGATGATATTGAGAGGTTTCAGGATGACTTTAAAAGAAAATAAAAAAAAACATAAAATACTTTTTATTTATGGAACAAGGCCAGAAGGGATTAAACTAGCACCTCTTATACAAGAAATGGAATCGAACGAGTCATTTACCCCTATTATCTGTAGTACCGGTCAGCACAAAGAAATGTTAGATCAGGTACATTCTTTTTTTTCTATTACACCGCACTACAATCTTAATTTAATGATCCAAAATCAATCTTTATTGAAATTATCAGGGAAAATACTCTTTAAATTAGATACTATTACTACAGAATTAAATCCTGATTTTATTTTAGTCCAGGGAGATACAACTAGTACTTGCTTAGGCGCCTTAGTCGGTGCCTATAAAAAAATACCGGTCATACATGTTGAAGCCGGACTCCGAAGTGGCAATAAGCAATCTCCCTTTCCAGAAGAAATCAATAGAATACTCGCAGGTCATATAGCTAGCTACCATTTCCCTCCAACAAAAAGAGCTAAAAAAAACCTTGAAAAAGAATCTATAACTAAGCAGGTTCAGGTAGTAGGAAACACCGGGATTGATGCTCTTCTATTAGGGCTCGATATAATTAAAAAACAAGGTGAAAGTGATTATATTGATTATTTTAATCACTTAAATATCAGCTTAGAGAGACCTATCATTTTAATCACATGTCATAGAAGAGAAAATTTTGGGATACCTTTTGAAAATATCTGTAAAGCGCTTAATCAAATCGCACAAAACAACCCCAATGTTCAACTCGTATACCCCGTCCATCTAAATCCAAATATTAAAAAAAATGCAGAACTCCATCTATCAAAACAAGAAAACATACGTCTAATTCCTCCTCTCAATTACAGCCATATGATATGGCTAATGAAACACGCATATTTTATATTAACTGATTCTGGTGGTGTTC
>CALLLO010000163.1 GCA_938082985.1 uncultured Candidatus Marinamargulisbacteria bacterium
TCCAAATCGGACATAACAGGCCTAGGTATTCCGGCCTCTGATACCGACACCAATACCACCTATTCTGCTGGTACGGGTTTAGCTTTAAACGGAACAACCTTTGCCATAGATTCTACAGTCGTCACAAGTGACTACAATGGTTCTATTGTGGCCTCTACATTCACCTCAGATATTGCCAATGGAACAGCTCCTTTTACCGTGTCTAGTTTGACTCAGGTGGCTAATTTAAATGTAGAATATTTAGATGGGGAATCTGCTAGTAACTTTCAAGATGTAGACCCCGTTCTAACTGGCCTTTCTGGTTTGTCTATAATCGCTGATACAATGGTCTATGGAACCGGTACTGATATTTTCTCAACAACAACTCTAACATCTCAAGGAAGAAATTTATTAGACGATTCAGATGCATCTACTATGAGAGTCACCTTAGGTTTAGGATCAGCAGCAACAAGTGAGTCTTCGGCTTTTCAAACGTCTGATTCAACTTTAAGTTCCGTCGCTGGCTTAACAATTGCTGCCAACACTATGATTTATGGTTCAGCATCAGATACCTTTTCAACAACCACTCTTTCAGATGCTGCGATAACTTTATTAGATGATTCAAGCGTGTCTGGTATGAGAGCTACCTTAGGCCTAGACACCGCTGCTACAAGCGCCTCTACAGACTTTGAAGCAGCAGACTCCACACTCACAGCTCTAGCAGCCCTCTCCACAGCTGCAAACACACTAATCTATGCTGATGGCTCAGACTCTTTCACGACAACACCTCTCACTAGCCAAATAAGAAACTTATTAGACGACTCCACCAGTGCCAATATGAGAGAAACTTTAGGTTTTGGAGTAGCCACAACACCAGCAAATGGAGAACTTTTGATTGGAAATGGGACGGATTATTCTCAGGCTACTTTGACTGCGGGCTCAGGCGTTTCAATTGTGAATACTAGTGGGGGTATTACTATTGCAGCTTTAGGTGGTACGGATTTAACAGCCGTTACTAGTAATATTATTGGGGATGCGGATAATACTTACGATTTGGGAAGTACGACTTACGGCTTTGAAAATGCGTATATATCTACAACAAATACAACGGTTATTGATACGGTTAGTACGGCTGATTTGTATGTTAAATTGGGCTCTGAAAGAGTGGTTAAATATCAATATTCAGTAACTGGAGGTTATGGGGCGCACAATATTATAGGTGGCTATTATAATAATAGTATTATGTCCGGGGTTGAAGGAAGTGCTATCGCAGGTGGTGGAGACTATAATAACGTTAACGTTATTAATGATAACTTTGGCTTTATTGGGGGAGGGATAAACAATGTTATTGGAAGTGATGAAGTTAGTTTGGAAGATGCCACTTTCTCTGTTATTGGTGGAGGTAGAGGAAATACTGTAGATGCTAGTCATGGTGTTATTTCTGGAGGACTTAAAAACTCAGTTACCGGTAAGTATGGTGTTGCTTTAGGTGCATATGCCGCTGCAAATCATGAAGGGTCCTATGTGTTTAAGTCATATGATGGCGTCGAGACACCCTTATCTTCATCTGCAGATGGAGAATATACTGTCATGGCACATGGAGGTATACGTCTATCTGTTAATCAAATATCCGGATTCTCTAACCCGGATACAGACAAGACAATGTTTATAAAGGCAGGTGATGGAAGCCCTGATTTAAATGTATCGATCGGAGGTGCAATCAATTCCTCGTATGCTCTTATGGTATATGGGGACGCTGCAAATGAATCTGGCGTTTGGGCAACAGCATCAGATAGACGATTAAAAAAAGAGATTAAACCTATAGATAATGCACTAGAACAACTACTCGCTCTCAAAGGGGTACGTTATCTTTGGCGATCCCCGGAAGAACGTGGTGGAAGAAAAGGTGAACAATTGGGATTTATAGCGCAAGATATGGAAACTGTATTTCCTGATTGGGTTGTAAGAGCTGATGATGGTTATCTTAATATCCAACCTGTAGGTTTAAAGGCCCTAACAGTAGAAGCTATTCGAGGCTTATATCAACAAGTACAACAGGAAAATGAAGACTTAAGAGCTAAACTGGATGCTCTTGATAAACGGTTGCAGGAATTAGAAAATAAAATATAGAACAATTATTGTCATTAAATAAAGTGTTTATTAGAGCGCTTTTTAAAGCTGAAATCGGATTGGAAATGACGCAGATAACGTCCAATCTGTGGCACATGGATTTATGTGATGTCACCCCCTATTAAGTTAACGAAAGAGAGAGAGAGAGATGCGAAGTACCCAAAGTATTGGGAATCCCTAATGCTTTGGGTGGTCCGAAAAGGCAACCTATGATTTTAATTTTTAAATGGTCATTTGGGACTTCAATAAAAACATACCCGTATGGGCAATATTTATCTCAAGATTCCACGCGTACTAAGATGTGAATATTCGCCCTTTTTTATTATGCACAAATACCGCTCAGAAGACGGTGCTATTTCTGTCGTGCAAGAAGCATTCATTAGTGGTGTTTCTACACGAAAATATGACGTGTACACATACTATTAGTCGATGACTCTGGGTCTTTTGTAGTCAAAATCTTCTTATTTTTAATTGAGAACAGGCTTTCATTTGTTTTTCAGGCTATTTAAAGCGTTTCCGCGTCATGAATCGACACCAATGCTATCTGAACATCCAAACTTTAGGTTTACTTGATGTCCAGATAAATAACCCATAGAGATCTATTTAGACAGTCTCCGCTAATTTAGTTTATAATGGCACTTGTCTTGAAATGGGATTCGAAGCGCTAAATGCAGCGTTTGAAACAGGAACTGAAGTGCCTGCTCCCAACTCAATTTCAACATCTCCTTCACCTGAAGGTGGCGTGCCTGCACCTCTTGTAAAAACATTGCTTATATCTGGCATAGTTGGACGGAATCTACCCAGTTCTGCGATTCTCGTTGCAGCAGCATTACAGGTTTCGCCTATTGTTTGTCTTGCCCTCTCAGAATAATCCATTGTTCCTTCCCACATTCGAGAAGCCGTATCTGTCATATTTTCGACGACTGTTTTTTCAGGTGTAAATTCAGTTTTATACATTTTGCGTACCCCAAAATGATACGCCGTCATAGTGTTCCCTGGATTATGAACCCCTTCGGTTACTACAAGTCCACTAGGTGCGATTCTTGGATCAAAATTAGGCGACTCCCAAAAGTCACTAATAAGAGCTTTAATATTTTTTTCACCGTGTTCAATGTTAGTCCAAGTATTAAAACTATCGGAATTTTCTTTCCATTGGTCTTTATCCTCATCGGAAACATGCGGGATATGTTCTTCCCTCGATAAATTTTCATTAAGTTTATCTATCAAGATGTTAACATCAAAATAACCCTTCCTTAGGCCTGTCATCAGAGCCTCTTTAGACTTTTCATTTACAGTACTTAGACTGTTTTTTAGCTTACTTAAAAGTGCTGTATATGGAAGATAAAGAAGAAATGCTGCAATAAGTTGCTCCCCCAAAAAAATTGCACCTTCTTGACTAAATTGACCAAATGCATTCAGTCTATCTTCTTTCTGAGTGTCTAAGTCTTCTTTTTTCTCATTACGTTCTTGACTAAGAACAGCGGTGTCTACATCTAACGTAGTTTTCTTTTCACATAAGTCATCTACTTTCTTACTCACTAAATTGGATGAACGATCAGCAGCGTCCGTAAATGTATCTCCCATAGATGCTGATATCAACTCTTTAATCATAGTGTCTGGAAAAACATTAGCTTCAGTCGACGTCAGAGGTGCGGCTCCATTTTCATCACTATTAGTTTGAGCGGCACCTAACATTGCTTTTACAAAAGGTGAGGTAGAATTAAAAGATTTCTCAATAGCATGTTCTAGAAGCTGGAACGCTTGATCAGCGTGATCAGGCGCATGTGTTTTAGCTAGTTTTGAAGCAGTATCAATATCTCCAAGTACTGCTAAAATATTAGCTTTAACTTCCAAAAATAAGGCATACTCATCACTTACATCTGTTGAGCCTGGGGTAGATCTTATATCTTCAAATTCTGAATCAATGGAAGCAAGCTCCGATTCAAGATTATGTGCTTCCGCGGCTCCATCTGATATTAATGCATTAAAACCATCAGCAATAAGATCCTCACTTGACTCCTGTAAGTCGTCATTTTTTGCTATTATCTCTTCACCAGTCGCTTTAGATAAATCTAAGATAGTTACATTAACTTGATTAAGCGTTGTGTAGGCTTGCTTTACACGTGTAACACCTGTATCTAAAGTTTCTACGTCTGCTGCGGATGAATCTTTTTTACTAACAAGATTACCTTGTAATGTGCTAACTTTGGGACCTTGTTGTGTTAACGGAAGTGCTATAGCCGCTGATATTTGAGTAGAATCTTGAGCACAAGAATCTTTAGTTGCAGCCTGGGCCAATTGTCCCGACTTCGCTAATAAAGTTCCAACGATTACTTTTTTCAATAAAGACCTAATAGATAATGGGTTTGGATTACGAATCATATATTTCTCCTATATTACCGTTGAGTGAGCTTAGCCATATCTACAGCTTGACCCAATGTGATTTCTTGCGCAGCTTCTAATAAATTTTGAGCTTTTGAAGCTTTTCTGCCTGTAGTACTTATTGAATCTACCCATCTAAGATACCACTTTTTACTTTTTAATTTACCAAAATCCAGAAGCGCTGGGTTGTCTAAATTATCCCATACTTTTCGCTTAGAGGTGGCTGCATATTTATGTTCTCTATATCCATTTGCAGCCATTACATCAAGAAAATAAGGGCGGCCTTGTAAAAAGGCATCCGCGACAGCAATAGCAGCAAGTCCAAGTCCACCCCAATAAATTATATTTCCCCCTGTTGGAGTTAAGACTAGATCAATAATAGGAATTTTATCTGCTTCTAAAGCGCTTTCAGCCTTTTTAAGTTTTCCAGACATTATATCGTTGCTAGTTTGAGCTTGATTTACGGCTACAACCGCGCCATTAAGACTTTTAGTAGATCTCCAAGCTGTTAAGTTTCTTGCATTTTCTGCATTAAATATTGTATCTGGAGCGTCATTAAGAATAGTCCCAATTTCTTGTAGATCTTCATTAAAGTAGCTAGGATCAAGCGCTTCTTTTTCAGTGTCTACAGTTGCTTGATTAAATGAAATTTCGCCACCAATATCATCCGCCAAGAGTGCTAATTTTGTTTCAGCGTTTGAGTTTACAGTGCCTGTTGTATTTTGATATGTCGCATTAACAACCTTTATTGCATCACCTTGAGGGCCTGCTAAGTCAGCATACTCTGTAAATATATTATTTATTACAATTCTCTTTGTTTCTATAAAGCTCATTAAGTCAATAACATCACTAGTGCATGTAGTCGCATTACATTTGGTGTAAAGCATAACTAATACGCTCGTAAGATTGTTGTAAGCCTCTATTTGCTCACTCCGAATTTGATCTTGAATGTCAGTAATAGAACTTACAACAGATTGTTCTGCCACTAACAAAACTTTAGATCCAGTTCGTTGTAAATCTGTCGATTGAGAACTTGCTGCATCACTTATCGTAGCCTTAACTGCTGTTGTATCAACATTAGGCTGAGCTTTGAATTCAAAAAGCGTTGAATTCCAATCTTGGCCAGCCATATAAAATTCAGACACAGAAGTATTGGTAACAGTACGAAGATTCTCAGTAATATCGTCAACTGTTTGAAGAACGTCATAAACCGCTAGGGACGTATCACTTGCATTAAGGCTTAATTGACGGTGAGACGAGTTGTCCCATGCAGGTGGAAGAGTCGGTGCAACTGGAGAACTTAATCTCGTTGGATTTGGAGGTAGGGCACTCGCCGTAGTGCTCTTGATTGTGCCAGAGTATGCTGCTGTAACTAAGGTTGTTCCTACCATTAATTTATTTATTGCTGCTTGCATAATATCTCCCCAATATCTTTCGTATTTTACTTACCCTAAGTTTTCGCACAAAATCATTATTAAATTGCACCTAAAATTTCTGTTTCATTAAGCCCCTCTACAAACCTTTTGATCATTCACAGAATAACAAAGCCCCCACCCTCTGTCATCTAAAGGAGGGAGGGAGGGGGGCTCACACATCCAAGCGAGACACATCCGAAGGACTAGGACGCTTTTTTGTTGTGCGTTTTTCAGAGTCAGAGATAGAACGCATAAGTCCACTCTTTCGTTTTGTAGCAGGGTTACTCTTAACATTTTCTACATACTCTTTCCATGTCCATATATGCTTGTTTTCAGTAGCCTTATCCTCACTAATCGCTACACGGTCTTGTTCACTAGAACCTCTGTCTTTAAGCATGTAAACATGATGAAAACTAACATTTAATGCAAAATATAAATCTCGATCTACTCTCTTTTCTTTAAGGGTAGCGATGGGCTGTGTTAGGAGTCTATGGATGGATGTATAGATAGACCTCGTTAACTCGTTATATGCCTCTACTGTCGTTTTAGATTTATAGTTACTTAAAACCTGTTCAATAGAATCCTCTAATTTTATCTTACTTTTTATGAGGCTTTTCTTTATTGACTCCACATTTTCTCGATCCACTTTTTCAAGGGTCTCTAAAAAAGATCCCATAGAGCGTGATCTCAGTCTCTCTCTAGCCTCTGCTTCAATCTCTATGTCTTGGCTTTCTAAAGGGTGAGCCCCGGCTCCTGAGTAGTGATGATTATGAAAATTCATGGTATGAAAACCAAATCGTCCATAAAAAGGCTCTTTTCCTTCTAATGTTCTCAGCATAGCTAAGGAAGTGTCACCCATCACTTTGGATTCATCTTGTAGGAGGGTATATCGAACACCCATTGTAGCCAAAAAGGTATCCAAAAAGTCTAAACTTTGAGGTCCTGTAGAAAGTTCACCTTTTTGAATCCATTTTATTTCAGAACTACTGTCTAATCCCTGTCCAAAACGACAGTCTCCAATAGGAGTTGCTTCGTCTTCATCTACGTCGTCTTCTGTACATTCAAATAGCTTTAATTGGAAGAGGAAAGCGTGTGAAGAATCCCAATATTTATCATTTTTAGGTCCCTTTAAAATCGTATTTTCTAAAGGTTTTTTTTCATGCATAGACAGAATGACTTTAAAAAAAAGGGCCTCATGCTTATCTCCAATGGGGCCGACCCAACACGCTCATTCATTGCCAATGAATGGGGTAATACACGTGATACTCCCTTAGTTCCCAATTCTGTAAAAAATTCGTCGACGGTATGAAAAGAGAGCTCTACATGAGACGTACTATCCTCTAGAATAGAAGGAGGTAGAGTGATCGCGATTAATTTATACAGTGTCATTATTAATTATCTATACTTACAGTTAAAAATTTCACTTTACTTTCAAAAAGTCACATAAAACTGTGTATAGATCTAGCGCTATCATTGAAAAATCACCCAACTCTCTATACAATTCCACTCCTAGCGTGCGCCCATAGTTCAGCTGGATAGAATGCGACACTACGAATGTCGATGTCGGGAGTTCGAATCTCTCTGGGCGCACCACTATAAAAGGAGATATCATGAACACTCTTTTCATTATAGCCATCCGCTGGGTCCCAGCCATCATTTTACTCCAAACTCTCTTCTATAAATTTAGCGCCCATCCTACCTCTGTTCATATTTTTGAAACGATTGGAGCAGAGCCCTACGGCAGAATCGCGACAGGCATCCTTGAGCTCATCGCAGGGGTCTGCCTTGTCATCCCCACATTATCTATCTGGGGTGCTCTATTATCCATAGCCCTCATGACTGGAGCCATCCTATCGCATGCCATCTTTCTAGGCATCAACATACTCGGTGACGGCGGACAACTCTTCGGAATGGCTGTCCTCACTTGGCTCTTTTCGGCCCTTATTATCTGGGAACAACGACATAAATTCATTTCATACACGACATAATCTCCGTAGCGATCATGTCGTGTTTTAAAAACAACCATGTCCCTGAGGCTCTCGAAGGGCTTACTTATTCAAAGCATCCAAAGGATGATTATCCACATAATTTTTCCGACCAGACCCTTCTTTATAACTCTCATATCGAAACGGATTCTTCTGATAATAATCTTGATGATACTCTTCAGCTGGATAAAACGTAGCATTTTCTAATATAAGCGTCACAATAGGCCCAGAAAAAATCCCCGATTCATCAAAACGAACCTTAGAGTCTTCAGCCAGTCGCTTCTGTTCTTCATCATGATAAAAAACAGCCGTTCGATAATGCTCGCCCTTATCCGCAAACTGACCATACGCATCTGTCGGATCTATCTGTCTCCAGAACACCTCCAAAATATCGTCATAGCTCGTCTTTGCTGCGTCGTAGGTGACCTGCACAGCCTCAAAGTGACCCGTACCCCCATTAACAACGTCTTGGTACGAAGGTGCCTCTAGATGCCCGCCTGTAAACCCTACAACAACAGACTCAACACCTGGTAGTGATTTGAAAGGTGCTACAACACACCAAAAACAACCGCCTGCAAATGTAGCTTTCTTCATATCCGTTCCCATTTTATCATCGCCTCCTACAGCATCTTTAATAATCTTCTTTGTTAAAACTTGAGGTAATACCCTCGGTGATTCGCCCGGTTTATACAACACATACAACGGTACACCATTTCTGCCAAAACTTTCTAAATATTTCGTAATAGAATCATCTCTTGCCGTCCAATCCGCAACAAGAACGGCCACACCTTTTTCTTTAAATAAAGCCTGAGTATCCTCCGTATTTAACACCCCCTTTTCATTAACCAAACACGTCACACACCAATCCGCCGTAACATCTACCAACACTGTCTTGTTTTCACGAATGGCATCATTTAAAACCTGCTCCGAATACATCTGAGCCCCATCATGGCGCCCAACCTGATCTACCCCAATCAGAGAAACAAACACCCAGCCCAACCAAATCGCTGTTAAAAACATTGGTACCGCCAAAATCTTCTTAAAGCTCAGCATCCACGCTCCTGGCTTAGGCAAGAGCTTTTGAAAACGAGGACTGAGACTCAATAATACGTACGGCAGCGCCAAGCCCAAACCCAGACTCACAAAGACCCACACACCTATAAAGGAAGGTAAGGTCAGCGCGACCCCCAAAGCAGGCGCCATAAAAGGAGCCGTACACGGTGTCGCTACAAGCGTCGCCAACACACCCGTCATAAAATGAGACCTATCTTTCCCGCCCAACGATAACTTAGATTGAATCCATAAAGGAAGTTCAAACGCGCCCCATACATTCAGCCCCACCACAAACATAAGGACCACCAAGATCCCCACAAAAATCGGAGACTGTAAATGAAAGCCCCACCCTAACTCTAATCCAAAGGCCTTTAAACTCATCAAAATGCCGCCTAATAGAAGAAAAGAACCCACAACACCACTCGCATACAGCAAGGCATTCCAGCGTTTCTTTTTCTGCTCCTGGTCTGCAGAAGAAATTAGATCCAAGGCTTTGAGAGACAAAACAGGAAGTACACACGGCATCACGTTCAAAATAATGCCGCCTAAAAAGGCGTAAAACAACACCACCCATGCACTCATTTTGGCCGCAAAAGAAAACACAGGGGCAAAGTCGTTTACCACTAACTCCGGACCAACGACAGCACTCACCTGAACATGCTGTTCCACAGGAATACACGAGTCTTTACACACCAACCAATCTGCATCAGCTTCCAAGATAAAAGCCCCATCCTCTACCGTCTTACTAAAAGAGACAGGAACCCTTAATATAACAGAATCCCGATACCCCCAACTTTTTATACCCGCCGTGAAAAACGTATGGGGCTCCGGCCAATCAATAGCGCCAAGAGTAACCCCTTCAGGTAAACTCCATGTTAGTTTCAAAGGCGCCCCTACTTCCCCAGGGTCTTTATAATAGGTATGCCACCCTTGAGGCATAGATATAGACATATAAATATAGCCTTCCGAGCCCTGACTAAATTGTGAATGAGATAAAGAAAGTTCAAGAGAGGAGTCTACCTCTACAGAAAAAGGGGAAATAGATGAGGATAAAAAAAGTAAAAAAGCAACACAGGATAATAAAAAATGGCGCATAAAAGAGTGACGAACCATCTACTCTCTTGATTTCAAAAGATCAAAACGAGACTGTGCCACAACATCCCAATCCACTAAGTCCAAAGAAAGGCACAAAATATCATGTAACACGTTACCAGGTTTAACGACCGCGTCTCTAAATTTTCCATGGAAACCTATCAAAGCCTCTTTCATAAGTTCATGCGCTTTATCAGAATCGTCACCGGCTTTCTCATGGCAATCCGTCGCCACGACAATCCAATGTTCTACAGAATATTTCTGTGCATCCAACCAAAAAATAACTTTCTCCGTACAAAACTCAGGTGTAATAGTCATGGACCTATCCTATCCTTTTTCTGTATAATTTTCGAGATATGAAAATACATCGCCTTTGGCTCCTCTCTGTCATCCATCTTATCGTCATCATTATTGTGGTCGGCGGCATCACGCGCCTAACGCAATCGGGTCTATCCATGGTAGATTGGCGTCCCGTTTTTGGCATCTTACCGCCTCTTAATGAGTCTCAATGGATGGATGTTTTTACGCAATATAAACAATTCCCTCAATATCATCACATGTATCCAGATATGGGTTTACCTGGCTTTAAAAAAATATTCTTTTGGGAATATCTTCATCGTATCCTAGGCCGCTTAGTTGGGTTAAGCATCCTCGTACCTTTCTTAGTATTTAAATT
>CALLLO010000164.1 GCA_938082985.1 uncultured Candidatus Marinamargulisbacteria bacterium
CATAAAGGTGTATTCCAAAGTCAACTGACGATTATGAAGACTTTGATATTTATGAATAAGGCGACTGACATCAATAATAGGGTTTAGTTTTTCAACAGGCATAATGCGTTCACGTTTCAAAGGATCCGCGCAGCCTACAGAAAAAGCTAAATTCACATACCACTCATCATCAATCAATTGTTGAATAGTCTTTGTAAATCCAGAGGTAGAAATCGTGATTTTTCTTTTCCCGATATCAAAGCCCCAGTCCGCAGTTAATATATCTACAGCCTTTTTAACCGCGTCATAATTGAGTAAAGGTTCGCCCATCCCCATAAAGACTAGATTTCGAATGGGATAACCCTGTTGGTTAGAAAACAATACCTGCCCTACAATTTCTTCTACTTTCAAATTACGTGTAAAACCGGCAACCCCTGTTAAACAGAATTTACAATCTACCGGACAACCTACCTGAGAAGATACACATAAAGTGTTATACCCTTCTTGTTTAAGCGCCACACATTCAATAGATTTTCTGTCACTCAATTTGCCCACAAATTTTATAGCGCTCTCTTCAGAAGGAATCACTAGAGCCTTAAAAATAACGTCAATAACAAACAAATCATCCAAACGTTTTTGATTTTCTTTCGATATATTCGACATCAAATAAAAATTAGAAACGTTCTTTTTATAGACCCATTCTGTAATTTGTTTAGCTAAAAACCCCTTAAACCCTGCCTTAACAAGGCATTCTTTTAACTCTTCTAAATATAAGGATAGCAAGGCAATTTTTTTAGACATCCGCATAGTATACACAATTTTTTATAAATAAACGTTTAAAACTTAAAAAAAGTTGGTATATATAAAAGTGAACCCAAAGAAATAAAGCAGAAGGAACCCGCTTATGCATTCTAAAATAGACGAATTTTTAAAAACATTTTCAGTAAAAAATACAGCCAGTATTAAACAGGCTATTCAAGATCTTCTGATGCTAGATAAAATATCAAAAGACTCTAGCGATGTGTCTCTCGTTTGCACCACCATTAATGAAATATTACAGTCCACTACCGTCTTTCAAGAGTACAGGCATATCAAAAAGGCCTGTATTTTTGGGTCAGCACGAACAAAACCAGATCATCCAAACTACCTATTAACTGTAGATCTCGCCAAGAAATTAAACACTATAGGCTTTATGACCATTACAGGAGCCGGTCCCGGTATCATGCAAGCGGGGAACAAAGGGGCTGGTACAGGAAATAGCTTTGGTCTCAACATACTCTTACCCTTCGAACAAAGCTCCAACCCTTATATCAACGGAGACCCCAAACTTATTGATTATAAATATTTTTATACAAGAAAATTGGCTTTTATTAAAGAATCACATGCCTCAGTCATTTTTCCAGGGGGCTTTGGCACGCACGATGAAGGCTTTGAAGCCTTAACATTAATCCAAACAGGCCGATGTGCCCCCCGACCTATCGTCTTAATTGCTCATTCAGAAAGTGATTATTGGGAAAAATGGGAAAAATATGTGACAGACCAACTCTCTGACAAAGCTTATATTTCTCCCGAAGATCACGATATGTTTTTTGTCACACACGATGTAGACGCAGCGATTCAAAACATACAAGATTTTTATGAGCATTATGATTCATTAAGATATATAGAAGACACCTGTGTCATGAGGATCAACAAACCTTTAAAAGCCTCCACCCTAAGTATTCTTGATAAAGAGTTTGAAAAAATAACGATGGATGGAAAATTCACACAAGGAGGTTCATCTCTTGTCCTCGAAGACGCTCATTCCCACACAAATAAATATCGTTTAAGCTTCCCCTTTAACAAAAAAAACTATTCACGACTCTACGCTGTTATACACACAATAAACACCTGTGAGAAATAAATCTTATGAGAGAAAAATGGCTCTTATACTACGCAAACGCGCCTCTGCCTTGGGAGTAGGCGTGTCCGTTCTTTAACAAAAAAAGACCAATAACGCAGAGACTCTAAGAAATAAACTTCACCCCAGCCCTCTCCCGTTTGGAGAGGGCGTCAGAGAATATGCGTTGTAAAGACAGCCGTTTAGCTTATAAAGAACCTTAAAAGTAGTAAATGCTCATTATGGAATAGACGTCTCTGCCTCTTTAGGCTTAGCCGCGGTCACTTTCGAATTTTCACCTCATCCTCTTTAAAATGAGCCCGAGCCTTAAGATAGCTTTTCTCGCTATGATTTCATGACTGATGTACAGCTATTATAGATAAAAAATCATAAAAATTTCACAAAACATTAACTATAAAAAGAAAACTAAAACTCTCGAGGAATATAGGCTTTTCTTGATAAAAAACTACCTTTCTGAGATAATTTTTCGATATTCGATCTAGGAGGCCTCTATGTGGGAATTATTCGCTAAAGGCGGCCCTGTTATGTACGTATTATTATTATGTTCAATAACCGGTGTCACCATTATTATTCAAAAATTCTTATTTATCCGTTCACAAGCGCTCAATCCTAATGTCACAAGTAGCTACATAAAAGACCAATTGCTAAGCCATGGTAAAGAGGCTACATTCCGACAGCTTCTCACTAAGAGAAAAATGATGTTAAAAATCGTGTCGCAGGCTATCAAACTCTCTCACTTAGACAGAGAAAACTTTGATGACGGGATCAAACAAATCACGTATACAGAAAATCCAAAGATAGAAAAAAACTTAAACATCTTATCTAGCATCATCACCATCGCTCCAATATTAGGCTTATTCGGTACAGTACTAGGACTCATGGATGTCTTTAATGTTATTGCTGGAGGTGGAATCGGAAACGAAGAAGCCTTATCTCGAGGTATCGCAGAAGCCCTTATTACCACGGTCACTGGTCTCGGCATCTCCATTCCCTTTCTCGTCATTTACAACTACCTCACACAACAATTAGACACTTTCAGCCTCCAAATTGAACGGGTGTTATACGACATTCTTTTATTTTGCAAAACAACAACCTTAAAATCGTAAGATGAGTCTATTTTTCAAGAAAAAAAGAAAGAGAGCTCACCTTGAGCTCACCCCTCTCATTGATATCATCTTTATTCTCCTTCTTTTCTTTGCCGTTTCTACAACACTTATTACAAATAAAGAAGGCATCAAACTTCAGCTCCCAGAAGCAGAAAGCGTCCATCCAAACAAAGAGGGCGTCGTATTATCCATCGATGATAATCAACACTTATTCTTAAATAAAAAAGCATTAACCCTCGATCATATTCAAACACAGATAAAAGCACTTTTGCTTAAAGATCCACACACTCAAATTATTATTAATGCCCACAAAGCCACGCCTTACCATATTGTCATTAAAGTTATGGATAACATCCGACTAGCGGGTTGTTTTGATGTCGTCTTACAAGCTAAAAAAGAGACCTAAAAATGGCTGGTTTTACGCCTAAGAAAATTAAACATATATCTTTAGGTATCAGCATCGTCATCCACCTTCTTTTATTGATCCTTCCTTCCTGCCGTCAACACATACGCATTGAAGATACACCCAGCATCTATAATATCCCTGTAGAACTAAGCGTCATTAAAAAAGAAATACTGCCAAAATCAGAGCCTAAAAAGAAACCTGCTCCACAGATCGTAAAAAAGAAAACAAGTAAAAAAAGAGTGGCACAGAAAAAAAAGAAAGCCCCTGAAAAACCAAAAACTCCTCAAACTCAACCTGGCGATAGTGACAGCCCTCTTATTCAAAGCTCTCAAGATCCCATCTCCCCTAAAATCGCTATCAACAATGAATGGAGTGGTACAATCGAGGTAGAGGCTACTATAAGCCCTGAAGGACAGTTAATCTCATACACAATCACAGACTCAACTGGGCACGATGAACTCGACGAGGCCTTCATACGTACGCTAGAATCTTCCTACACATTTATGCCTCGACAAATATTTGGGAAAAAACAAACAGGAACACTACGTATCTCGTATACTTTTGAACTATGACATATCTACTTAGCCTACTTTTACTCTGCCTCCTCAGCCTCCCTAGCTTTTCTCAAAGTACGGAGAATATAACCCTTGCGCTAGAAAATGAGTTTATTAAACTCATCGTCAACAATACCGACAAAGATAAAGCACGCTTCGCAATAGAAACAACGCATGGAGATCCCAAACATACAAACGATGATAACCAATCCCTCATTTATGGGCGTCCTATCCCATGGACATCCTACACCACGATCCTTATTGATAATCACCCTTTAATATTTGGCGGGGCTAGCAAAAAAATCCAACGAAGAATTGGCTCAAATATCCCCTTTTCTGGTATCGACTTTCAGAAAAAAACGAACACCAGCATCCTGTCTCTAGCTACACATAAACACATACATATCTCTCAAGAATTATCTTTTTTAAGAAACACCTATACCCGAGTCAAAGATACCGTCCTTATTGACTATACATTAACTAACCTCGACACGATCACACATGATGTAGGCCTTAGACTTATGATGGATACAAAACTAGGCAGCAATGATGGCGCTCCATTTAGACTCAGTACACAAGCAATAACAGCCGAAACATTAGTCAAACAAGAAGACCTGAGCGATTTCTGGCTCACCTTCGATAGTCTCAGCTCTCCAAACGTGATTGCACAAGGAACTCTATTTTCAGAACAATTAAATCTAAAACAACCCGACCAACTTTTACTTGCCAACTGGGGGACACTCGTAGATAAACCTTGGCACGTAGAGTATAAAAAAGGGCGTTCATTCATCCGAATGGGTGAACTCGAAAAAGATACAGCACTAGCCATGTACTGGAACCCTGTCACGCTAGGTCCTAATGAAAGTGTAACCCTACGAACAGCCTATGGATTAGGAGGGCTCACACTCTCTCCTGGAGATATTAGTTTAGGACTAACCGCCCCTGCTGATTTCCGGATTGGGAAAGGTGACGACTTTCTTATCATGGCCTATATATTAAACTCCGGAGGCTTTGATATCCGTAATACAACCGTTAGATTTACTCTCCCCAAAGGGTTTGAACTAAGCGCTGGCCAAGTAGAAACAAGTATTGATTATCTCGAAGCTGGTGAAACCAAACAAATCCCTATTCGAGTAAGCCTAAAGGCATCCGCAGAAGCTGGTAGTCAAAAAATAATATTAAACGTAAACTCAGACACATTAGAGAACAATAAAATAGAACGAGATATAGTGATTATCGCACCCCCTCAAATAGACTCCACCTTCACACTGCCCGCTACCAAGCTCCTTAACAACGACGCTTATGTTAGGGCCACTCTCAGCATTCACAATCCCTCCGCTTATACGCTTACACAGTTAGAAAGCTCACTGGAACTAGATAGCAATAGTAGCCTCCCCTCCTTTGAAAAAAACAAAAAAACAATACAACGTTTAAACCCTAACGAAACAAGCACACTCAACTGGCAGATCCAAATAGACGGGACTAAGGCTGAAGAAACGACCATTAGAGCGACGACTAACTCTCCCTCAATAAAAAAACAAATACATACCAAAAAAATATTTTTTCAAAAACCGCCAATCACTCTCTCTCAACAGGTCAGTCGAAAAACCTGCAAAGAAAAAGAAAGCTTTTTTGTTCGCGTTGACGCGTCCAACACGTATCCAACTGACATAAATACCCTCTCTATACAGTTTGATAACAGTCACCTTAGTTTTCTTAGAACATCTATAGAGCCGGTTCTAAAAGAGCATTTTTCTAGTGCCAACATCACGGTTAAAGAAAATAAAATTGAGATTTCAAATATTAAAATCAATCAATCTGTGACACAATTACCCTTGCTAAAAGTCCATTTTATTGGAAAGTTAAAAGGGTCTAGCGATCTTATTATTAAAGAAAATGGCGATATTAAAGACGTCATAGAGATAACGATTACACACGGAGATACAAAATGAATAAAGCCCTAATATTATCTTTACTATGCCTACTATCGCTCCCCACTTGGGCTAACATTAGCGATATATCAAAATCAGATGGGGCCTACAAAGCGATCCAATCCTCTATTGATAAGGGGCACCTGTCATTATTTAAAGGGGACATCTTCAACCCTAGCCAAGCCGTGACAAGAAAAGAATTTGCAATCGTTATTGATACTCTCATTAAAGACAGTCAAAAAAAAACACTGTCATTAAGCACCGTAGAACTACAAGAGCTTAAACATTTATCCGACTCGTTTAAAACAACTTTTACGGGTATGAACACACAACTCAAAACACTTTTACACACACGACAGGTTCACACAGATGAAATACAGACGCTTCATCATGATCTAAACAAGATGAACGCAGCCCTTCACGCTGAAATCCAAGAGCTTAAAAAACAACGTGTCTATACATGGATGGGAATTGGAGGCGCAGCCTTTCTAGGCCTCCTGGCTAACTAATGCTAACCCTGAACGCTATACACCCTAAGACAAAGAGTTTAATAGACGCAGTTATTGACAATAAACGCATATCTAATGCTTATTTATTTTATGGTCAAAACACACTATTAAACGAAGCCCTCGCTACCCACCTTATTACCACATATCAAAACCGACCGATTGAAAACAATCCAGACCTCTGCATTATTGAAGATGAGAAGAGTATCAAAATAGACGCAATACGCAAGGTCCAAGAACAATGCAAATATGGTCCTAGCTCAGCGAATACCTTTTTTATTCTCATTAAAGACGCTCAAAAAATAACACCAGAAGCCGCCAACGCTTTTCTAAAAACACTTGAATCTCCCCCCTCTAATGTCAGCATCATCTTAGTAAGCAACTCATTGCACAAGTTAATGCCCACTATTCAATCACGATGCCAAAAATGCTTTATCCCAAACACACTGAATACCCACATGACAACGCATATAGAAAACTATGAATCTCTGAGTACCTTTATCCATAGCCCCACCCAACACAAGTTTTCATTCATCGATACTCTCGGTAAAAACAAAGCAGACATCAAAGAGCTCCTTTACGCTTGGATATTAGAATCTCTACAAACAAGCCCGCATAATACGCACAGGCTAACCCAAACACTCAAACGTTTTGATTATCACGTCAATGCTAAGCTGCAATTAGAGGCCATGGCCTTAAGGCTATACTAAGTTCATGACATGTTTATTTTGCAAAATTGCCAACAAAACTATCCCCGCCGATATCGTCTTTGAAGACGAAGCTGTCATAGCCTTTAACGACATTAGCCCCCAAGCGCCTGTCCATATTTTGCTCATCCCAAAAAAGCACATAGAAAACATCTTAGAATTTAATGAAAATGATGATAGACTGTTAGGGAAAATCACTGGTGCCATACAAGAAATTGCGAAAAAGACGCAAATGGACACACAGGGCTTACGTGTTGTAACAAACACGGGTGAAGATGCAGGACAAACTGTATTTCATGTTCATTTTCACCTTCTAGGCGGCCGTTCCATGCAATGGCCCCCAGGGTAGCTAGATTTAAAGGAGTTGTTTTATTATGTCTACAAACGAACGAAAAAAGGGTGAGTCTATTGACGCATTACTTAGACGATTCAAAAGAAAAGTAAAAAATGACGGAAAGTTACAAGAACTTCGACGTCGTGAATACTTTGAAAAACCATCTGAGGAAAAAAAGCGTAAAGCAAAAGCTGCGGCACAACGCACAAAAACTCAACAACAAGCTGACGAGCTAACATAAGTCGTCATGTTCAAGGCCATTACAGCCTTTTTTCATAGACGTAGTACGATCCTAGATCGTTACTTATTCAAACAGTTTACAGGCCCCTTTCTGCTAGCAGTTGGGGGCTTCGTGCTGATTGGTGTCGTTGATATTTTATTTTACTTTGTAGAACTCGCCATTATATCTGGCGTACCCTTCTTTACGATATTGCGCCTCCTTATCTATAAACTTCCCGCCATCATGATTATTTTTTTTCCCATGGCTGTACTGTTTTCTGTCATGCTTATTCTCATTCGTATGGCTAAAGATAATGAGCTCACAGTGTTACGTACCTCAGGGGTTCATACTGGGCGCATTATTCTACCCTTACTCATCCTAACACTCCTAACTGCCGGTCTATCCTATCTCACAAATGAAAAAATCGTCCCATGGACAAACGAAACTTCTGAAGCACTTATCCAACGTGAAATCAAAAAAAGACCGCCTCCAATCATAGCGGAAAATATCGTTTTTAAAGATGGCGGGAAACGTTTTTTTTATATTAAAAAAGTAAATACTAAACAATCGAGTATGGAAGATATTCTTATTTTCGAAGAAAAAGCCCATTTTCCTCGAACAATTTCTGCTAAAAAAGCGTTTTGGAATAAGCTATCTTGGACGCTTATCGATGGGTACATCATGGATCTTAGCAAAGAAGGAACGATCGATTTTATCGATAAGTTTGACGAGATGACGATTAAGGTCGAACAAAGCATTGAATCGTTTTATAAACGGCAAAAAACAGCAAAAGAAATGGACTCTAAGGAACTCAAAAGTAAAATTCAAAGCCTCACTAAAGGAGGCGTCAGTACACGCGCACTAAAAGTGGAATACCACATGAAAAAAAGTGTCCCAATAGCCTGCTTCATCTTCGGTATCATCGGAATCGCATATTGCCTTACTTTTGTTCGATCCAGTAATGATTGGTGGGGTGTTATCATGGCTATTATCATTTCTATTTTAAGCGTGGGCTTTTATTTTTTTATTATGGCTTTATTTAGAGCTCTAGCCAAAGATGACAGTATTAGCCCTCTATTAGGCGCCTGGATA
>CALLLO010000165.1 GCA_938082985.1 uncultured Candidatus Marinamargulisbacteria bacterium
GTTTGTTCCTCTGAGTATCTCTAGTTTGTTATTTAATTCCTTGTTAACTATGAAAACTCAGGAGGTCTAAAAAAATTAAAGCTAAACGACTTTGAATAGAGATCTGTGTCTATAGAAAATAAGACGCTCATTAATGGAGAATTAAACGAAAAATAAGCAGGAATTAAAAAGCCTTTAGATCCTAAGGCTAAAGTCGTAGAGTCAGATGAATTTCCTTTACACCCTGTGTTTTCCCATAAAAGCTGAACCGGTGTAGGAAGTCTTTTTTGTGAGGGTGCCGAGTCGTGTGAGCAGCTATCACTACACTGACACTCGGAAGGAATGCAGCAACAGATTTTTTCTTGAGCTGATGAGAGGAGAGGCGGCGCTTGAGGAGCTGTGTATGAAAGAACAAGTAAGGACAGTATGACGCTTATCCATACTCGAACTCTCATGTCTAAACCTTAGGCGCGAACCTAGCTACAGCTTCTGCGATGCGATACGCAACAGTTTTATCTAGCACAGAGGGGAGCACGGCTTCTGTCGTTGGCGTTTCTACACATTTGGCTAAGGCGAAAGCGGCTGCGATTTTCATCTCAGTCGTAATCGTTTTAGCTTTTGCGTCGATAGCACCTCTGAATATCCCAGGAAAAATAAGGACGTTATTTATTTGGTTGTTGAAGTCACTGCGACCGGTCCCGACAATAAAGGCTCCGGCTTTTTTTGCTTCGTCAGGCATAATTTCAGGAATAGGGTTCGCTAATGCAAAGACGATAGACTTTTCTGCCATGACAGAGATCATATCTCCAGTGACAACGTTCCCGACGCTGACGCCAATAAAAACATCCGCACCCGTTAATGCCTGTTTTAAGTCGCCATTTATATGATTTTTATTAGTAAGAGCCGCAAGCTTAAATTTATCAGGATGGTCCGTAGACGAAATTGTTTTTTTAGAAATGATACCTGAAGAATCGCAGACCAAAATCTGAGAAACGCGGCCCATTAAAATTTCTGCGATAGCTGTTCCTGCTGCACCCGCGCCATTAATAACAACAGTGAGTTGTGAGAGCTCTTTTTCAGCTAACTTTGCTGCGTTAATCAAAGCACCCAAAAGCGTAATGGCTGTACCATGTTGATCGTCATGAAAGACAGGGATGCCGAGATCTTGAAGGGCAAGTTCAATCTCAAAACAGCGAGGAGCTGAAATGTCTTCAAGGTTAATACCACCAAAAGTGGGGGCAATACGTCTCACGGTTTCTATAATTTCGTGCGTTTTTTGAGTGTTAAGACAGAGAGGAAAGGCATCTATATCTGCATATTCTTTAAATAAAATGCACTTACCTTCCATGACAGGTAGTGCCGCTTCGGGTCCAATATTACCTAAGCCTAGAACAGCAGAGCCATCTGTAACTACAGCGACTGAGTTTTTCTTCATCGTGAGGTCATAAACCTTACTGGGTGTTTCCGCGATTTCTTCGCATACACGTGCTACACCTGGAGTGTAGGCTAAGGATAAATCGTGCCTATTGTTAATAGGCACTTTAGATATAATCCCTAGCTTGCCACCATTCTCTCGGTGGACTTTAACTGATTCTTCATAAATATCCATAACGGGTAATGGTAGTCTAAAGAGGTCGTCTGTTCAAGATATATATAGACAAGTGGGGTTTTTATAGCCGGTCATGTCTTGTATTAAGCTCGGTCTGCTTTATGTTACGTAATACTTCATCAGCTATATCTAATGTAGCCCTCAATGCGGCCGATTCTGCTTGTTCTTTTTTGCTATGAGCGGCTTTCGCTGAGGTGTTCTCTTTTTTTTCTTGTCGTTGTGTATCCCGAAGAGTGGCCGTAGATGTAGTTAGTTGATTGAAAAGGGTTTGGTTTTGTTTGCGTTCATGGAACTTCGGATTATCAAGAATTATAAGGATTTTCTCTTTAGTTTTGAGATCTTTAGAGTCTATTCCATGATTTAGTACGCATCTCACTAAGACTTTTCTTTCGCCCTTTGGTAAATTTTCAGGAAGATGGTCTAATATGCTTTTAATAGTAACATTCTCACCCTTTTTTAGATTGGCTGTATCAAATAGAGTTTTAAGTGTGTTCCCTTTGGTTTTTAGACTATCGATTTGAGTTGTATTAAACTTATACTTCTCTCCCGTCTTGATAGCGGCGTCCATTGTCGGATTGTCACTTTTTACATCCTTAAACCCCTTCGTCTGCATGCTCTTAAAATGTGCTTTACTAGGCCCTATTCCTGACATTCCTTTCATATTGCTCCCCTCTCTCTCTTATTTTCATTGTTATAAAAGAAATACCCATAAAAGGGAGAGTCTAAACATAACGACTGTTTGAGTGGCGGGGCCGTATTTTTATTTTTTGGATTAGGTTTTAGATTTAGATGGGTGTAATGGGGGGGCAATCGGAGAATAAGTTCCCGATACAACTAGCGGCGTAATCTTGGCATACTGTAGCCATGTCATTGTTCATTTTTGGCGTCCACCATTTGCAATCTAGTACGCGTTCGCTTTCTTCATCCACAATGAGCCCGACCCAGAAAAGGCCGTCTTCTTTGCTCTCATGTGTAAAACGATACGAGGTGTAATCGGATAAATAATTATTTTCTAAAGTGTCTGAGGTACGAAACATATCTATAGTCTATAAATTTTGCATGCGTTGCACAATAGTGTGTAGCGTTTTAGCAAAAGAGAGTAAGTCTTCTTGTGTTGTATTTACACCAAGGCTAACACGAAGACTTCCTTTGTTAAGGCTCTCTGAAATACCCATAGAGCTTAACACGTGGGACGGTTCGACAGATCCTGCGGAACAGGCGGACCCAGTGGACACTTCAAAGCCTTCTAGGTCTAAATTAATGGCGATGGCGTGCGCGTCTAGGGTATCAAACCCTAAGGCTAAGGTGTTGGGGAGGCTGTTGTTTAGCGGGGTGTGAATGACAAGCGAAGGAATGCGTGTGCGCAACTCTTCAACTAAGCCTTGCCTCAATGACCTGAAATCAACAGAACAATCTAGGTTTTGAAGCGCCTCAGAAAAGCCTAGTATAGCTGGTAGAGCTTCTGTTCCTGCTCGTAATTTTCTTTCATGTGATGCGCCTGAAATGAGAGAGGAGAGTTGCTTGTCATTTTTGACATAAAGGGCGCCGCATCCTTTAGGCGCATAGAGTTTGTGGCTTGAAAATGTTGCAAAATCTACACCTAAGTCGTGGACATTTAATGAGATTTTACCTGCAGCTTGAACGGCGTCGGTATGAATAAGGCAAGGGTGATCTTTGCAGGCGGCTACAATCTCTGAGATGGGTTGAAGGGTTCCGACTTCATTGTTGGCAAGCTGGATAGAGATGAGACGTGTGTCAGGGGTCAATGCTGCGACAATCTCGGCTACGCTAATACAACCAGACTTATCAACGCCTACTCGCGTGATACGGACACCTAAAGCTTCTAATGCATCACAGCAGACGCCCACACTAGAATGTTCAACAGTCGATGTAATGATGTGGGCGGGAGCCTGGGTTAAAAGTGAGTGAAAGAGACTGTGCTTGAGTACATGGTTGTTCCCTTCAGAACCTGAACTTGTAAACAATATTTGCTCAGGAGATGCTCCAAGAAACTGGCTAACAGATTCCCGAGCTTCTTCCAAGAGAATCTTAGCTTCACGGCCAGATTGATGCAGGCTAGATGGGTTTCCAAAGACCTCTAGGGCCCTTACAACCCCTGCTTTTGCAGCATCACAAACAGGGGTTGTGGCGTTATAATCTAGATAAATTCGATGCCTCATACGTCTGCAAAGCCAGAAAAGTAAAAGGATAGGAGGTCGTAGAGCTTTATTCTCATGGTGACTTGGTTCTTTTTAAGAAGGCGAAGCTGTTCGAATGTTGCGTTAAAGATAGCTGTGTTTTTAGTCATTTCGTCTAGAAAATCAAAGGTTTTTGTGCGCGTGATAGTTTGAATGATAGGAAGCTTTTTTGAAAAATAAAGATCCATATATACCCGTGTTTTTTCAATAAGAAAGGCGATGTCTGTAGACGATTGTCCAAAGAGCGCGCAGGCGTTGACTTTGTTGCCTGAAGGTAGTGAGACAGATAAATCAGTGGGGAAAAATTGTTGAATGTGAATATATAAGGTGTTGAGCTGTTCAGAGGGGAGGCAAGATAAGAGAATAAATAATAGGTCTTGGCTGGGGTTTTTCTTTAGGACACTAACGATGCTATGTTTCTCGTCGAGTATCGTATCGCATTTTGATCCTACTGCAGCGAGTATCATGCCGTATGATTCGACAAGTTGTTTGAGAGCGCCAAAAAGTTGCACCGAGACTTTAGATTCGGTGTGGGTATGTTGCAGGGCACGAGTTTGAAAATACCTGTAAAATTTGATGAAGTTGTCGTCATGAACACCTAGATTAAACCTATCTATAGTTCCGCCATCCCATCTTATTTTAATGATGCCTTCTTTATGTTCAAAGTCGCTGATAACCGGGATGTTAAACCCTCCTAACATAGACATAGAGCCAATCATTAGAACTTGAACATGTTTTATAAATATAGGGTTACTTAAATAGGCGGGGGAATCGTCAAAGTAAGTGTTAGATAGGCATATGTTTTTGAACGCAGCATATTCTTTACTTTTTTTATCGAGTAAAGTTACCTGTGTATCTAGATGTTCGGATAGGACCTGTAGTAGTTTAATGTTGTTAGGTAATAGTTTGCTCATAGGACACTAGTCTATCACGTTTCTTTCAAGAGTTTTCGAGTGTTTTATAAAAATAGATATGTCGGTATTTTCACCTAAAAGGCGGTAGCCTTTTATTCCTTTTTCGTTTCGTAACGACGGATGGATGTCGTTTGTTTTTTTGGATAAAATTATTATTTTTTTAGGTTTAAAATGTCGGATTTTCGGAAGTGTTTTTGCAAATTTACTTTGAAGCTTTTCTAATGACTCCCATTTCTTTTTAAAGCCAGAAGGAAGGATGTGCTGGGGTGTTAATGTCCCCCAAATATAGTGAATATGCCGGTGTGTTAAGGACAGTGCCTGAAAATTGAATCCGATAGACGGTTGCGTAAGGATATGGTCGCCAGGCTGGATAATGGGCGTCAACATCTCTAAAATAAAAGCCTCATTTTTTACCGCTTCAGGATGTGATTGAAGATAATCCGTGTGTGTATAAATAGTAGGTGTATTTACAATGTTGGATAGGTTAAATGCGATAATAATACTTAGTATGACATATCGAATGGACAGGTGTTTATGTCTAAAATAATCATCAAATAAGATAGGGGCAAATACGATGCCGCAGATATAGAAATTGGAATTGGGTACGTTGGTGTAAAAGAGCAAATAGGAAAAATAGACGATAAGATAGACACTTAAACAGGCTGTGACATCTTTTTTTCTTAAATAGAGTATGCGCATTGAAACTATGAGGGTGATAACGAGTAGGATTATCATGGGCCAATGCACAATGTGTGAGCTAAGGGTCTCGAGTCGAAGAGATAGGGATGTGGAGCGTGCGCCTTCTACAACTTCTCCTATATTGGAGAGACTTGTCGCATTGTTTTTAATTCTCATTTCTAAATAAAATCGGCGCCAAATGGCGTATAGCCCGATAGGATGTAATGCGTGGGGGTTGAGAATAAAAAACGTAGCGATATGAAGAGCAGAAAAGCGAGCTAGGTGGCGAAAAAATGCATATAAAGAGGGAATGGATGGGGCGTGAATAAATGGAATTAAAAGATAAACGCCGACAAAAGGATAAAACACTAGGGCTTGGGTTTTGGCTGCAATTGCTATACCTGTAAAGATGCAGGCTTTTGTGAAATCACGTGAAAATGAAAAGGAGTCTTTATAAAAATAATATACAGCCCCAGTTAACCAAAAGGTCATGAACCAATCAGGACGAAAGATAGTGGGTAATGTCCAGAAAATAGGCATAGTCGTAATTAGGATGCTTAAAATAAGTGCGTGATTAGGCTGTTTGGATCTGTGGTAAATAGTGGCATAGACAAAGCCGATGGACCCTGTTGCGAAGAGTGCATGAAAGGCACGTGGCAAGAAAACATAAAGCTCAAGTTGGTTGAAGAGGATTGCGGGGAGCGAAACAATGAGGTTTAGGACAAAATAGAAGAATCCATAATTTAAGTTAAAGGTAAATATATCGATTAAGTTAACCGTTTGAATCCCTTCGAGCATGACTTTAAGTTGGTGGTAATGGGTGAGCCCATCCCCGTCTATGGTGCCTAGATGAAAAAAGTAGAGATTGTCGGAGACACTCCAGCATAATAATGCAAAAAATAGACTTAAGGAAAAAGCGGCTAAGGTATGTTTTTTCATTATTTTTGTATGGTATCATATGGCTATGAATCCATCCTATAACTATGACGTTTGCGTACTTGGAGGAGCTGGAAGAGCGGGCCTTCCGCTATCTTTATCTTTTGCCAAAGCCGGAAAGAAGACCGTTATTTATGATATTAACGAGTCAACGGTCAATCAGATTAATGCATCCGAGATGCCCTTTATGGAAGAAGGCGCTTCGATTCTGTTGGATGTGACTTTAAATAAAACCCTGTGGGCGACGATAGATCCTAAGGTTGTGAGTGAATCCCGCTTTATTGTGGTGACGATAGGGACCCCTATTGATGAATATTTAAACCCATCGTTTACCGACATGAAAAACGTTATGGCTTTTTTGGAACCTTATTTAAAAGCCCCCCAAATTATCATTCTTAGAAGCACAGTATATCCCACAATTTCGTCTACACTGCAAAAACAATTAGATAAAACATGTCCAGGCGTTCACGTTTGTTTTTGTCCGGAAAGAATTATAGAAGGAAAGGCAATTCAAGAGATTGAGACCTTACCTCAAATCATATCAGGATTTGATGAGACGGCTATTAATCAGGTAAAGGATCTGTTTATGGCTATCAGTCCGGAGGTCATTGAGACGAGTCCCTTAGAAGCAGAATTTTCTAAGCTTTTTACAAATTCATATAGATATATCCAATTTGCAATCTCTAATCAGTTTTATATGATCGCAGAACAGTTTGGTGCTAATACAGAAAATATCTTTCATGCTATGAGTCATAATTATCCTAGGATGTCAGCTTTAGCTAAACCGGGCTTTGCGGCGGGGCCTTGTTTGTTTAAAGATACGATGCAGCTGTCAGCGTTTACGAATAATACCTTTTTCTTAGGCCACAGCGCTATGTTAATTAATGAAGGCTTGCCTAAGTTTTTGGTCAATCAGTTGAAAGAAAAAATGACAATGTTAGATAAGAAAATAGGGATTTTGGGGATGGCTTTTAAAGCGGAAAGTGATGATTCGAGAGAGTCTTTGTCGTATAAATTACGTAAACTTCTCAATCTAGAGGGCGCGAGGGTGCTGTGTTCGGATGTGTATCTTAAAGACAAGGACTTTGTATCTGAAGATGTGTTGATTGAGACGTGCGATATTGTCATTATTGGCGTGCCACACCAGAAATATAAGACACTGTCTTATTCTGGGTGTGAGCTTATAGATATGTGGGGAGTGAGCTAGATGAAAGTATGTGTAACAGGAGCGAAGGGCTTTATTGCGGGATATTTAATAGAAGAGTTGCTAAGTCATGGGTATGACGTTGTTGGTTTGGATAACTTTTCAAAATATGGAGCTGTAGAAAAAAGTTATGATAAGAATCCTAACTACACCTTTATTGAGGGTGATGTTAAGGACGTCACGCTTATGAAAAAGGTATTGGCGGATTGCGATCATTTTGTGGCAGGGGCGGCCATGATTGGGGGGATCTCTTATTTTCATGAGTATGCTTACGACTTAATGGCAGAAAATGAGCGTATTACAGCCTCTAGTTTTGACGCGGCTATCTGGGCCTTTAAAGAATGTAAGTTACAAAAAATTACGGTGATGTCGTCATCCATGGTCTTCGAAAATGGGACTGTATTTCCTACTCCAGAAGGGCATCAGTTTGACTCCCCGCCACCCTTTTCGACCTATGGATTTCAAAAGCTATCGACGGAGTATTTTGCTAAAGGTGCGTATGAGCAATACGGCTTACCTTTTACGATTGTTAGACCTTTCAATTGTATAGGTACGGGTGAAAAGAGAGCCTTGGGGGATGTTGAAATTAAATCTGGAAATGTTAGCCTGGCGATGAGTCATGTTGTCCCGGATCTTATTCAAAAAATATGTAAAGGACAAAACCCATTACATATCTTGGGAAGTGGAGAGCAAGTGCGCCACTATACATATGGTGGGGATTTGGCTAAAGGTATTCGTCTCTGTATAGAAAATCCAAAAGCCAAGAATGAAGATTTTAATATATCCACAGAGGTATCAACCTCTGTGATGGACCTTTCAAAAATTATTTGGAAAAAAATTCAAGCAGAAAAACCCTTTAATGTCATATCCGATGAGCCTTTTTCTCACGATGTTTTGAAGCGTGTTCCGGATGTATCAAAGGCTAAAGAGGTCTTGGGTTTTGTGGCTGAAACATCTTTGGAAGATGCTTTAGATGAAATTATTCCTTGGATAGAAGAGCAAATTAAACTAAAAGGTATTTAGCCAGAAGGCCCATGTTAGATATTATTATTCCTGTTTATCATGAAGAAGGTGCTATAGAGAAAACCTTAAGCTTGGTGTGTGAAAAAGTAAAAACGGCACATCGTATTGTTGTTGTTGCGGATTATGAAAAAGATCCAACTATTCCTGTTGTGATGGGCTTTCAAAAAAGGCATCCTGGGGTTGATGTAAATATTTTAATTAATACTCTTGGACCGGGGGTTGTAAATGCCCTTAAGGCGGGCCTGAGAGGTGCTAGTTCGACCTATATTTTAGTCACGATGGCTGATTTATCAGACGATCTTTCTCAAGTAGATGAGATGGTTTCGCTGATGAATGATGGGGCGGATATTGTATGTGGGTCACGATATATGAAGGGTGGAAAACAGCTAGGTGGCCCTATTTTAAAATCCTTTATCTCTCGTATTGCAGGTTTGTCATTATATTATTTAACAAAACTTCCAACGAGGGATGTTACAAATAGCTTTAAGTTATATAGACAAGAGAAGATTCAAAGCCTAAAACTGGAGAGCCGAGGTGGGTTTGAGTTAGGCATGGAAATTGTCGTGAAGGGCTATTTAAGAGAGTTCATTATTAGAGAGATCCCTACAACATGGACAGATAGAACCTCGGGGGATTCTAGGTTTAAGCTTTGGAAATGGCTACCTCATTATCTTAAGTGGTATTTTCTGGCCTTTAAGAAAGGCTTATTTTAACCCCTTAACGAAGGCTTCTAATCTGTCTAAAGCCGTGTTGATGGCGTCCATAGACGTGGCATATGATAGTCGGATATACCCTTCAGCTCCAAATCCAGAACCGGGAACACACGCGACTAACTCTTCTTGAAGTAAGGCTTTGCAGAAGGCTACTGAATGTTGAAGTGAACTTCCTTTAGCACTAGTTTTTCCTAAAAGCTGTGAAATATTTGGGAAGGCGTAGAAGGCGCCTTGAGGATTTACACAGGTGATTCCATCTATGTTGTTGAGTCTTTTAATCATAACGGCTTTACGTGCTACAAAGGCTTCTTTCATCGTTTCTATAGCCGCGTCGTCACCTTCAAGTGCTGCGATACTCGCCCATTGTGAAGGCGTTGTTGGATTAGATGTGCTGTGGCTTTGGAGTCGTCCCATTGCTGTAGCAATGGCTTGAGGGGCGGCGGCATAGCCGATTCTCCATCCTGTCATTGAATAGGCCTTAGAGACGCCGTCAACTACGACGCTTAAGGCTTTAATTTCTGGGTTCAGAGAGGCGATGCTGACGTGTTCCCCTTCGTAGACAAGTTTGGCGTAGATTTCATCTGAGATAACGAGGATATTATGTTTAACAATAACCTCAGCAAGACCTTCAAGCTCAGCTTTGGTATACAAGACTCCGGTTGGGTTAGAGGGAGAGTTGAGGATGAAGACCTTTGTTTTAGGTGTAATGGCAGCCTCTAACTGTGGAGGACTTATTTTAAATTCTGTTTGGTCACTCGTTTCGATAACGACAGAGTGTCCTCCTAGCATTTTAACTTGGTCGGGATAGCTTACCCAAAAAGGACTTGAGAATATGACCTCGTCGCCAGGGTTAATCGTCGCCATAAGAACATTGAAGATAGAGTGCTTGGCACCACAAGAGATAACAATTTGGTTAGGGCTGTAGTCTAAGCCTCTGTCTTTTTTTAATTTAAGAGCGGCGGCTTCTTTAAGTCGGGGGAGCCCTGCTGCGGCTGTGTATTTCGTTTTGCCTTCGTTGAGGGCCTGGATGGCGGCTTTTTTAATGTAGTCTGGGGTATCGAAATCAGGTTCGCCGGCACTCATGCCAATGACAGGTTTTCCTTCAGATTTAAGTTGATTGGCTAGCGCGGTAACTTCCATGGTAATGCTTCCTTTGATGTGTGAAGCGAAGGTTGAAATCTGTGTTTTTTGTATGTGTGACATGTCTTACCTCTCTAATTTACCTGTACAGGATGGCTCCTGTATCAGGGAGATTAAAGCATTTTTAGGGGGGCTTAACAAGATGGGTGACTAAGGTTTTGGCTCAAATTCTTGACTCGTTTTCATAAGGGAGTCCCTTAGATCAGCCGGTTTAGAGTGTGTACAAAATTCCAGTAGAGACTCTATTTTTTTAAGTGTGAGTAGGGTGTCAAAAGAGGCCGGTTCTGTGACAAATATTTTTGTATGTGGTGTTTTTGTTAAGACGGATTTATTGAAAAATAGTTCTTCGTGAAGTTTTTCTCCTGGTCTAAGTCCTGTGATTTCAATATCTATGTCTTTACCTTCTTCAAGCCCTGATAAAAAGATAAGATCACGGGCGAGATCTAAAATACGAACGGGTTTTCCCATATCCAAAATAAAAATCTCGCCACCTTTTCCTAAGGCCCCGGTTTCAATGACGAGTCGGACAGCTTCGGGGATGGTCATAAAAAAACGGGTCATGTCTGTGTGAGTAACTGTAAGAGGGCCGCCTCCTGCTAATTGCTTTTTGAATAAGGGAACAACGCTGCCTCTAGACCCAAGTACGTTTCCAAATCGAACAGCAGAAAAACGGGTATGTGGGCTGTTTGCTTTTAGTTGAACAAGGATTTCACAGAGTCGCTTTGTTGCGCCCATAACGTTAGTCGAACGGACGGCTTTGTCGGTAGAGATGAGTACACATTCTTTAGCTTGGTATTTTTCAGCAAGATCAAGGACATTTTTTGTTCCCATTATATTGTTTTCAATCGCAGTCCTTATATTACCTTCCATAAGAGGGACATGCTTGTGTGCTGCGGCATGAAAAATGACATCGGGTTTGAGTTCTGAAAATAGACTATCTAGGTGGGCATAGTTTTTTGTATCGGCAATAAGGGGGACGATGTGTGTGGTGCTATAGGGGGTGTTGAGTTCCATATGGATGTGGTAGATGGCGTTTTCGTCGTGGTCGAGTAAAACGAGAGCTTTTGGAGAAAGTTTGGAGATTTGTCGACAGAGTTCAGATCCTATGGAGCCCCCGGCACCGGTAACAAGGACTGTGGCTCCTGATAAGTAGGCAGAGACGGAGTCTAGACTCATATTAATTTCGTCGCGTCTTAATAGGTCTTCTAAGCTTACGTTCCTTAGCTGAGAAACTGAGATTCGGCCGCCTATAATATCGGATAAACCCGGGGTTATTTTGAAGCTAAGCTTAGCCGTCTCGCACATGCTTATAATCTGTCGAATTTCACTTCCTTTAGCAGAAGGGATAGCGATGATAGCTTCTTTGATAGCATGTTTTTCAACAATCTTGGGAAGATCAGAAAGGCTACCTAAAACGGGAGCCTGCTGAATGACTTTACCTATTTTACTGGTACTATCATCGATAAAGCCAATTAAGCGATACGGCAAAGAACTGACACGTGTCAGTTCCCTGGCTATCATTTCTCCGGCGTCTCCAGCTCCTATGATAATAAGATTTATATTTTTAATAGATTTGGGGTGGGTATGTGTTAAGTAATCTCGGTATAGACGTAGGACTGAACGCACACCGCCGATACCTATGAGCACGAAGGCCCAGTCTATAAGTAGTATGCGTGCAGGAAATACGCGTAATTGAAGGCCGTATAGAAGGACTGTAATAAGGATGGAACTTGTTGTTACGGAACTAAAAATACGCGAGAATTCTTTGGAGGATGCGTAGCGCCAAGAAAAATTATATAAGCCAAAATAATGACAAGCCCCAAGTCGAATGCCAATAAGAATAGAGACATAAGGCCATATTAATGGGAGCTTTTTTAAAAAAATATCAGGGGAATATAGCAGTGAATAGGCTAAGAAAAGGCTTAGAAGAGTAGACGTAATGTCACTAATAAGAAGGATGGTTTTTCTAGATAAGGGCGTTACTTTATCAATGTTGATCATGCTTTAGTTTAAAACCTCAATATCTAAATGGGGAAATTTTGATAATAAAAAGGTCTTTATTTTAGGTAAGACAATGACTTCAGATTCCCAATGGCCTAAGCATAAAACACGGATACCATTCATCGCACAGGTGACGTGATCGTGGTAGGTGATTTCACCTGTGACTAAGACGTCACATTGTGCATGGACAGCCGCTTTAATGAGGCCATGTCCGGAGCCACAGCAAACCCCTATTTTTCGGATATCTTTGTTTGTCGTAGAGCCTCTTATTTCACAGGGAACACGGGAGGCTAGATCTTGGAGGGTGAGTCCTGATACTTTAAATTGTTTTCCGAAGTGGCCTGATAAGGGGCGTCCTTGGTCTGCTGAAAAACCAAGGTGTTCGACTAAGGCGTCGTTTACCCCGTTTGGTGCGGCATCTAAGTTGGTATGGAAACTGAGTAAAGAGGTCTGGGTAAGTAAAAGTTGTTGAACGATACGCCCGATATCGGTGTTGATATCTATGTGTTTGAGCGGTGTAAAAAAAATGGGATGGTGGGTTAGTATCAGGTCTATGTCGCCAGTGCTTACACGATCTAAGGCTCTATTATCGACATCGAGAGAGAGTAGGACTTTTTGTATGGCTTGTTTTTTTGAGCCTAACTGAAAACCAACGGAATCCCAGCTAGCTGCGAGTTCTTTTGGTGCCCATGTGAACATGGCATCAGAGATATGTTGGGTAGTGATCATTTGTTCAGTGTATCTAAACTTTTAAGAAGGCTCAATCAATTGCTCGCGGTAGCGGCTAGATATGAGGTAAACTATAGGGTAGTCATGATAAAATACCTCGTAGCTCTTATATTAATAGTTCAACTTCCTTCTCAGCTCCTATCTTTTCCTGCAGATAGGCTCAGAGACGAATTAGATCCACGTTTTGTCCTTCACAAAAAATGGCAGACAAAAATAGGAAAATCGACCTACCGGAGTACGATAACTTTTCAAAATGAAAAACTACTCGTAGGGTCTAACGGCCAGTCCTTTAGCAAAAAAAAAGACCGCTTAGATGGGGTCTACATAATAGATCCTATAAAAGGAAAGATTGTTGAGCATCTTCTGGACGCTAGGTCTGGAGACAAAGATGTAAACGGTATTGCAGCTACAAATGATAGGCTGTATTGGGGAGATGATACTAGTACTTTTTACGCGTTTGATTGGGAGGGGGACGTTCAGTGGCTCTTGGATGTAGGAGGCGATGTTGAAGGCGCTCCGGCACTCGAAGATGTAAACGCGGATGGGCTGCTTGATGTGTGCTTTACAACACAGGCGGGTGAGGTTTACGTCGTAGATGGAAAAGATGGGTTTGTGTTGTGGCGGATGCAAGCTGACTATCAACCGACATGGACCTACCCTTCTTCTCGAGCCTTTATGTCGTCTCCCACATTGGTGGATATAAATCGGGATGGGATACGTGATGTTGTTGTGGGGAATAGAAATGGAAGCATTTATGCCCTCAATGGCAAGACGGGGGAAGAAATATGGCGGTTTAGAACGCAAACGCCATCTGGGGTTTTTTCCTCTATTTTTGCCAAAGATGGCAGCTTATATGCAACAGAATCTTATTCCAAAGTATATAAATTGAACGGAAAAGGGGACTTGGAAAAAACGTATGATTTATCGAACACAGGGCATGGCACCTTGTTTTCCTCACCGGTTGTGACACCTAAGGGGACGCTTGTCGTTGGTGGATCTGACGAGGAGGGGGGGCAGAGTGGTGTGTGGATTCAGACACGCGATAAAAGACGTTTTCATCGGATAGGCCGAGTGTCTGCGACGCCTGTCGTTGCGGACATAGATGGTGATGGGGACTTAGATATTGTTATTTTAACGGAGAATGGGTGGTTGTACGTTTACAGTGAAGAGGGTCGATTGAAACATCGTTTTTCTTTGCCTTATGGAGGGGAGGCGACTCCCTTTATTGATGATATTGATTTTGACGGACAGTTGGACTTGGTCCTATTTACGAGTGACCAGTTTTTAGCGTGTTATGCCTTGCCATCTTCAGGGGGCGTGTATTGGTCTGGGTTCAGAGGGAATCCTTACAATACAGGCGTGGCTAATGATACGCTTTTGACTGATTTATTTAAAAAAGATAAACATATAAAAAAGACACTGCGAAAAGGGAAAGGCTATTCAAACGATACTAAAAGTATGATGAGCACGGTGATTACGCCAACGAGTATTGGCCCTGCAAAAATAGGCATGACCTTTGGTCGCCTTAAGGCTGTTTTAGGAAGTGGGGTTACGTTTCGTGAAATTGATTTAAATATAGGGATGAATGCCAAGGCGATGTTTGTAGATAACGTTGTTCAGTTTTATATTTTGTACCCGACATTTAAAACCTTAAAAGATACGGATATTATTACTGTTTTGACGACGGACAATCCCGCCTATAAAACAAAAGAGGGGATAGGTTCGTATGTCGAGATTGCTGCTGTGGAGAGGGTGTTGGGCCCGGCAGTACTGACCTATCACAGTGATAAATCTTTTGAAGAGTTGATTCATTTTAGAAACAAGAAACAGGGCTATTGGTTTGCTAGGTACAAAAATGAGAAGGCTGGGGTGTATAAAAAGAAGTCGTCAGATTTTAATGTAACGAGAGAGTATAAAGAGGGTGCTGTCATTGAGTTTATAGGTGTGAAGAGATAGGCATGCAACGGTTTGTTCAGATAGATTCGACTAACGATGAAGCTAAAAGACAGGCTAAAAGGTTAGATCCTCAAAAAGAGCATTGGGACGTTTTTGTGGCGGATAGTCAAAGCAGAGGAAAAGGTCAGAAAGAAAGAGCCTGGGAATCTAAAGAAGGGGGCTTATATTATACGTTTTTATTTACCCCTAAAACGATAACGGCGCATGATTTGGAGACGTATTCACTCAAAATTGGACACGTTATAAGTGAGAGTATTAACCGACTCACGGGATTAAAAACGGAAGTAGAGTGGCCTAACGATATTATTTTGGACGATAAAAAGTGTGCGGGTATACTAATCGAGACGGTATGTAGGTCGGGTAAGTCTCAACCAGATTTTATGATTATTGGCGTAGGCGTGAACCTGAATCAGGAAAGTTTTGGCCCTATTATTAGTCCTGTGGCGATTTCGTTGAGACAAAAAACACAAAACGTTTATAATAGGGACCTATTTATTGAGACGTTTACTGAGGAGTTAAAGGCATGCAGATAAGAGGTGTGAGAGGAGCGACGAGTGTTTTCGCCAACACAAAAGAAGAGATATTAATCCAAACTGGCTATCTTCTAGAGCAGTTAATGAAAGCCAACGATATGACGGCCGACAACGTCGCCTCCATTTTCTTTTCTCTAACAGAGGATCTTAACGCGGAGTTTCCGGCTATTGCTGCGAGAAAATTAGGCTTTTCGAATACCCCTTTGCTGTGTTTACACGAAGTGAACGTACCGGGAAGCTTACCCAGATGTATTCGTGTTTTGGTGCATCTTAACTCAGATAGAGCGCAGTCTGATATTAAACATGTGTATCTCAATGACGCTAAGACTTTACGACCAGAATTTGCTGGTGATGATAAGTCATGAGTAAGATTGCGGTTGTAGGATTAGGCCTTATTGGTGGTTCGTTAGTTAAACTTATACACAAAAAACACCCTAGCTACGAGATATACGCATGTGACCTTAATATTGATGCCGTGAAGGAGGCTCACAAAGAGGGGCTCATACAAAACCAAGATATCTCTATTTCTTCTTTACCAAAAGAGTGTTCTCTTGTGTTTGTGTCTGTTCCGATTGAGCATACAGAAGCCTTGGTTATGGAGTCCTTGTCTCATTTTAATGTGGAGTCGGTGGTTGTGGATTGTGCGAGCGTCAAAAAAAATATTGTAGGTGCGATGAGCGATCCTAGATTTGTGGGCGGGCATCCTGTGGCAGGGTCGGAGCATACAGGTTTTGCTCATTCGGATGCTGATATTTTGGAGGGGGCGACATTTGTGTTGTGTCCAAGTCTGACGAACGAAAGAGCTGTGGAAACGGCTAGCGCTATGTTGAGAGATATCTCTTTTAACCTCTTGTTTTTATCTCCAGAAAGCCATGATGAGATGTTGGCTATGAGTTCTCATTTCCCCTATGTTATGGCGAGTGTTGTCGCTCAGCTTACGGAAGATAATACGCCTTTGAAGAGTGTTGTGGGGACAGGGTTTATGAGTACGACACGTGTGGCGAGTACGTCCCCGAAGTGGGGAGCTGAGGTCGTGTTGGAAAACAAAGCGGCTGTGAAATCTTTAATTAACCAGACAAAATTACGACTAGATAGCCTCGAAAAAGCTTTGGATGAAGATGACCGAGACACCTTGTTTGAGTTTTTTGAATCGGCGAAGAATCAACGAGACGAGTTAATAGACTGAGAAATAGAGTCCCATATCCCTAGGCTGTTTTGATACAGGGAGTCTATGTTGGTGTCGAAGGGTAACTCTCCAAAACATCGGACACCAGACAACTCACTTATAATGCGTGGATTGTCATCTTGGAGTATGGAGTCGCCGGATTCGGTACGCGTAAAGATCGTACCTAGAACGGGGAGCTTGTGTTCAGCTAGAAAAGACAAGGTGAGTAGTGCGTGGTTGATGCAACCGAGTGTGTTTTTTATTACGAGGAGTGTGGGCATGGGGGTGTTGTGTAGGACGTCGGCTGTTGTTGTAGATCTAGAGATGGGGACCATGATGCCACCACTCCCTTCTACTAAAACGATGTCGAACTGTTTAGTGAGGGCGGAGTAGGACACGAGAAGACGGTTGGGGTCTACGACAACACCGGCTTGTTCTGCCGCAAGGTGGGCGCTGGCGGGAAGGGAAAAAATATATGGGCATATGGCCTTGCTGTAAGGGGCATAACTCTCGGGGTTTATTTTCATTATTTCATAATGCCGGTGAACATCTTGAGCGATATCGGGAGAGCCGCTTTGAATCCATTTTTGTGTCACGACTGTCGTCTCGTGCTCCTGTAGGTATCGTGCGAGAAGACCGGTGACGGTTGTTTTTCCGCAATCAGTGTCGGTTCCGGTGATAAAGAGTGTCATGAGATGTAGTATATTGAGTCGTAGGTGAGGGTGTATTGGCCGTAGGTGGCTAAGAAATGTTTATCAAGAGCTCTGAATTGAGAGGGGGGTATGGATAAGCCTTGAGAGCCTTGAACTCCAGTATGTCTCATATGTAAGAAAAGAGCCCTGAGACTAGGAAAGAGCAGGTGAGACTCACTTCTAAAAGATGTCCATGTATTTGGATCAACAGGCAGTTCTGATGTATCTAGAAAATGGGAAGCTGGAATGTCTGCATGTGGAAAAAAGGTGAGGAGTTCCTTGTATGTATTTTTAACAAAGAAGCTTACCGCAAGAGTGGGAGCCTGAGGCAGTGCTGTGATATCTAGAAGGGTTTGTTTGGGGGAATCAAACCATTGAAATGTGGCATTAGAAAAGACAAGGTCGACGTCGTGGCAGTCTGAAAGTTCAAAGGCTTTATGGGCGTAGGTTATTTGGGGGTGAGCATGGTTGTGAGAGGCAAAGGCAATCATGGCTTCAGATGAATCTATGGCTAAGATTTGTGCCTTTGGGAAGTGTTGGGCCATGCGGAGGGTGTGTTTCCCTGTGCCACAACCGATATCAATAATTCGGGTCGGGTATTTATCCGAGAGTTTGGTCATTAATCTGTCGAAACAGTGATCCTGGATAGTTGAAGCGGAGTCATAGGTAGCAGCAGCAGAGTTAAACGACGCGTTTATACTCATATAAAAAGACGCTCAAACCGCTCCGTAATAGATGCGGCACGATGCGCAATAGGCGCTGGGATACGGTTCGGGTGGGACAGCGATGTGTTGGCTATCCATAAAAATATATCTTTTGCCTTTTGAATGTGGTTTTTTTTGACATAGATGAGGGCCAAAGTAATTAAATGATCCCAAATAATGGTAGCGTCCGTAGGAGCAAAGGCTAGGCAGTAATGAGCAGATTTAATAAAGGTATCACTTTGCTCTTCTTTACCCGCAATAATAGCGTTGAGATGATGAAAGCCATAGTAGTCGTGGGCACAATCGAGTCCTTCATTAATCACGGTTTTAGCGGCGTTAAAGTCACCTTGTTGATGATGAATATCAGCTAAAAGATGTTTGGCTGTAATGGCGAAGGCCCCGTATTGATTTATAGCACGCTGAGCATAGTCTTTAGCTTCTTCCAGAGCCTCGCGTCTTTGACAGGCTTTGGCTATGTTCATAAGCAAGCTGTAATTTTCTTTTTCATACCGATTTAATCTAGAAATACGTGTAAAAAGTTCACTCAAAAAGCGTTCTTTTTCTTCTGGTAATGCACTGAGTTCGTTACTGAGTAGTTGCGCGTCACTGTGGCCTTCTTTGTTAAAATGACGGTGGAAATTTCCTTGAATATGGGAGGCAGAAACTCCTTTGGAAAAACACATCATCTGACTGTGGCCTTGTTCATAGTCTGTAATGGTAACATCAAGCTTAAAGCGTGTGGCGATATAGCTCATAATGGGCACGAAAATACTATAAAATTGGCAGGCGCCAAAACGACCTGTCATATGGTTCCAAGAAAAGTGAGGATTGTTTATTGTAAACCCAAAATCATACGCTAGGAGCATCGCTTTTTCGGGGCATTGTTTAAAAGTATTCTGTAGAGATTGGACCATGTCATAGCTAAAATTAAAGCGAATCGGCGCGTGTGGAGCGAGATCTGCAAGAAAGCCTTCTAAAAAAAAACGCTCCTCTTCAGACATCGTGCTTTGACTGATCGAAATGCGGGTATACTCTTCATTCAGACACTCAGAAAGTCGACCGAGAAGTGATTGTTTTCTGTTGCTTAGGGGGCCCTCTAATAGGGTTTTAATATCTTCAGGATCTAGAATTTGGGGGGGGCAGTTGGAGGTGTCGATAAGCGTGGCATCTCTATTTATAGTCGTTTTGACTAACACCTCGTAGGCTTGGCCGTTTTCAAACTCTATTGAGCGAGTAGGTAGGGAGTCGAAGACATAAGATAGAATACTAACGTGTGGGGGTTCCTCAAAAGGGGGGTCTACGCAGTCCATAACCTTAAAGCGTACGCGTTCGTTGTACGGAGAAAAAACTTTGTATTTTTTCATCTGTTCGATCATCGTCTCGTGATATTCAGAGACGTGCCAGGTATATGTCGAGGTGAGATGAAGGAAGTTGTGGTCAATGACATCGAGCATTCGCCGAGACAGGTAGCCTAGGCCAGCACCAAGTTCGTAGACGTTAATGGCAGTAAGTTGAGCGTCTTGGACAAAGGCGTCAATGAGATGCACTAAGCGTTCTGCAAACTCACTACCAGTACTGTATGAGAAGGGTATATCTTCGATGAAGAAATTACTCATTCCTCGTGACCAAGACTCTTGGGAGAGTATGTGTCTAGGTGAGTGCATAGTACTGACAAAGTCTTTAATAAGAATGGGATGAGACATGTAGGTATTGTACTGGCTTGGTGGCCGAGTGGCTAGATTTTGCCGGCTAAATCTTGATACACTAGGAATCTATGGAAAAACGACAGGTAGAGTTACGCTTAAGTAAAAAAAATCCAGAGTGGCATCCAGATCGTTACTCTAAGGTTATTGAGACAGAGATGTCGGTCTCTTTGAAGAGTGACGGGTTGGCGAGTACACCTCTCTTCTTTTCAGTGACGGAGACGAGCATAATCGTTACAGATGTCCTAAGGTATCAAAATCAAACACTCGATGCTCGATCTCTTATTGAGTTTTCCTGCTTTGGTTTTGTGAGTGGAAATCGGACGGTATACGAAGGTTGGTTTCGAGTAGAAGCGGGCACTCAGGTATCTATTCAAAAGGCCACGGGGGAGATCTCTGTAGAGGTTCATGGCTCCCATAAGGTTATAGAAAATAAAGGAAGCTTTAAAGAGGCGGAAGAACAGTGTTTGCAAGCGATACACACCATGTTTCATCGTTTTTGTGAGGCAGCTAAAAACAGGCCCCTTCTTATTCCATTAAGTGGAGGACGCGATGCGAGACTTTTAGCTGTTTTAGCTAAAGACTATGGCTTGGACGTGCAGACTTATTCGTATGGGAGAGAGGGTAGTTTTGAGGTGAATCGGGCTAAAAACGTCGCACAATATTTAAAGCTCCCTTTTCATCATGTACGTCTAAACCCAAATAGTTGGGACTGTTTTCATGACGCAGATATTCAAACTTTTTTAGACGGGGCTTTTTCGGCAACACAGACGCCTCAGCTTATTGAAGCGGTAAGTATAAAAAAATTAAGAGAGCAAGTAGAGCTTGACCCTCAGACGATCGTTATTCCGGGTCATAGTGGGGATTTGTTGGGGGGGAGTCATATTCCTGAGTTGGGGAAGGTGAGTTATTCTCGGGATGACCTTGTACAGACAGTTATGAAACACCACGGCCGTTTTGAGTGGCCTAATAAAAAGGATATGCCTTTTATTATAGAGGCTTTAGAGTCACAATTTGAGGATAAAACCTATACCCCCTTTGAGTATGTAGAAGCGTGTGAAAATTGGAATATTAAAAACAGACAATCTAAATTTATATTAGGCGCTGCTCAGGCCTATGACTGGGCGGGCTTGGACTGGTGTGTACCTTTGTGGGATTTAGAGTTTGAGAAGACATGGCGGTCACTGCCTTTAAAATTTAGAGAGGGGAGCCGTTTATATAATCATGTGTTGGATGAACATTTTTTTAAACGGTATGACATTGATTTCCCAGAACATATTCCGATTACGAAAACCCCGATTGTTAAAGCGTTGAAAGGGTGTGTGCCTCAGGTGGTATACCAGGGGATTAAGCATAAGATGAAGAGTATGAGACGAGAGAGCGTGGATTATAATGCGTATCAATGGTTGAACGATCTTTTATTAAAAGAGCTGCCTGAGCCACTTCCGTATTCGAAACGGGAGGATCATGCTGTGTTGACGGCGTGGTTTGTTCAGGTATTTTTGGGTGGGCAACTGTAACATGACCTACGGGTACAGCTAAGCTGAATGTTAGCTAAACATCCTATTCTTTGTGTATGTTAATGTGTTAAACACCCTATGAAATAAGCATTTTTATGTTTACAGATGGAGAAGATGGGGTATACTTACACTATGTTTAAAAGAAAAATTGAAACATTGCTTGAAGAATGGCGAGTGAAAGCGAATAGGAAGCCTTTAATTATTCGCGGTGCGCGTCAAGTTGGAAAGACGTCAGTTGTAGAAAAATTTGGGAAAGACACCTTTACAAACTATGTATATCTCAATTTAGAAAAAGAATCCGATAAATCTATATTTAACCGTATGACGGACATACAAGACGTCGTGATTAGTATTGAAGTTATTAAGAATGTACAGATAAAACCCGGTGAGACTCTTTTATTTATTGATGAAATTCAGGTGTCTTCAGTGGCTATGGCACAGCTTAGATATTTTTATGAAGAGCTTCCTGGTCTTCACGTTATAGCGGCAGGGTCTTTGTTAGAAATAAAAATGACAAAAGAAGGCTTTTCTTTTCCGGTAGGAAGAGTGGAGTATGCGTATTTACATCCGGCTACATTTGACGAGTTTTTAGGAGCAGTAGGACAGTCCAATGCTTTGGATTTTATTTCTCAATATAGGGTAGGTGAGTCTGTTCCGGAATCCCTGCATACTCTTTTTATGAAGCTATATAGTCAATATACCTTAGTAGGAGGCATGCCGGAGATCGTATGGAAGTATGCTCAAAAAAGCTCCATTACAGCATTGGATTCATTATATGAAGGATTATTGACGAGTTATTCTGACGATGTTTTTAAATATTCTACGACTGCAAAGGCTAAGTATGTGCAATATGTTCTGGATACAGTTCAGAATTATTGCGGGGCAGAGATTAAGTATGAAACGGTTGGGGGAGGGGTATTTAAGGGACGCTCTATGAAGGAGGCCTTTGATGTTTTAGAAAAAGCTATGATGCTTTCCCGAGTAAGAGGGAGTTATTCTACTCAATTACCTTTAACGTTTAACGAAAAAAAGATGCCTAAGTTAATTGCTTTGGATACAGGTTTAATGAATTATAAGTTGGGCATTCGAACAGAGATATTAAAGACACAGGATTTAAATAACATATATAGAGGCCGGATTGCAGAACAGGCGGTAGGGAGAGAGTTGTTGTCTATGTATAGTGAGAAGCAAGCTGTAGTAGGGTATTGGTATCGGGATAAAAAGGGAGCAACGGCGTCATTGGATTATGTGTTGTCCTTAGATAGTTCTATGATTCCTATAGAGGTAAAATCTGGAGCAACGGGAACCCTTAAGTCTTTGTTTCAGTTTGTAGATGAGTCGGATGTGGTGTGTTGTATTCGGATTTATTCTGGGGGACCTAGAGTAGATGAATTAGAGACGAAGAAAGGGAAGGCCTTTCAGTTATTGTCGTTACCTTTTTATTTTGTGCATCGATTGGCCGACTTTTTACAGTGAATAACTTAAAAAAACTTGAACTCAGCTTCACATTCAGCTATTATTTCCACTTCTCCGGGCGGTTAGCTCAGTTGGTAGAGCACCGGCCTTACAAGCCGTAGGTCACTAGTTCGAGCCTAGTACCGCCCACCATTAAACCCCTTTAACTTATTCCCATACACCACCAATCAAGCGTTTAACTACATGAAGTAGTCTGCACGCTCGCTTTGCAGCGTCTGAGAACAAGTTAAAGGGGTTTACTGGCGGGCTTCGCCTTTAATTTTTTTGAACTATTTTATTAATTGTCTCAACTACTACATTCTCTAATAATCTCGTATAATCATAGCCATGGATATAAGCATATCGACCAAGCTCCCTCAAAACAAAAGCGACTGGGATCGACTTCAAGCCAGTAACAGTCCGTTTCTGCATCATACATTTTTAGAAGGCTTGTCAGATAGTCACTGTATTAATGCTGATTCTGGTTGGGGAGCGCAGTATGTCACTATTTCTGAGGGAAGTGCGATTATTGGGGTTGTGCCTATGTTTAGTAAATCTCACTCGCAAGGGGAGTATGTGTTTGATCATAACTGGGCGCATTTTTCTGATAGTAATGGAATTGAGTATTATCCTAAGCTGGTTGTTGCGATTCCATTTACTCCTTGTACAGGGCAGCGGATCTTACATGCTGCCGACTATAGCTTAGCGACAATTTGTGATCATCTACTGCCCTATCTCAAACACTATGCTTTAGAGAAAGGGTATTCATCTATTCACTTTTTATTTCAAACAGAAAGAGAGGGTGCTGTCTTAGAAAATCATGGCTTTTTTACACGTACGGGGACGCAGTTTCATTGGCGCAATTATGACTTTTCTACTTTTGAAGACTTTTTGTCTTCGTTAACCTCTCGAAAGCGAAAGAATATTCGCAAAGAACGTGAGTATCTTGACCAAACCGGGCTAGATATTGTGCGCCTATCGGGAGACGAGATCCGCCCGGCTGATATGGAGGCGATGGTTGGGTTTTATCATGATACGAATAATAATAAATGGGGACGGGCTTACTTAAACAGGGATTTCTTTTTTTATTTATTGGATCATTTTAAAGACCATTTAATGTTGGTCTTAGCCAAAGAGGGGGAGACGCCGATTGCCGGGTCTCTATTTTTTAAAAAGGGAGATACGCTATATGGCCGTTATTGGGGAGCGAGTCGGGATGTTCGTTTTCTGCATTTTGAATTGTGCTATTACCAAGGGATCGAGTACTGTATCAGTAAGGGCTTGGCTATTTTTGAAGCAGGGGCCCAAGGTGAGCATAAATTATTACGTGGCTTTGAACCCATTACAACTTATAGTAGTCATTATGCGGTGCATACAGGCTTGCATCATGCATTATCAGATTATTGTGACCATGAACGCGATATTATCGAGACTAACAAAGAGCACCTTGAATCAATGGCGCCCAATAAATTTTTAAAAGCAAAGAAAAGAGGCTAATTATGAGTAAACACCAATTTGATAATGAAAATGACAGGTATGGCAACATTGCCTTTGAAATTGAAGACGAGGTCAAGGTTAAAAAACCATCGATGTACCGAGTGCTTTTGCATAACGATGACTATACGCCGATGGATTTTGTTACTTATATTATTATGACTATATTCGGGAAAACGCGCGAAGAAAGTGAATATATCATGTTAACTGTCCATACAAGCGGTACAGGGCTGGCAGGTATTTACCCTTTTGATATCGCCCAAACCAAACGCATTCAAGTCGAGCAATCTGCACAATCAAACGAGCACCCATTAAAATGTACCATTGAACCTGAGGATGATGAAAATGATCGCAAAATCACTGATTGACTGTATCGCTACAGCATTTGATTACGCCAAAAAGGAGCGTCACGAATACGTGACCCCGGAACATTTGCTATTAGCCTTTACCGATGAAAGCCAGAGTATAGAGCTATTAGAAAATGTGGGCGTCACTGTCGGCGTACTTAAGACGGATCTTTCCGAACACCTAAACATACACATACCGCGATTTTTAGAAGACAAGTCGCAAGAGCCTACCCAATCTATAGATTTGCAGGTTGTACTTCAAATTGCAGCTCAACATTCGCTTACATCAGAGCAAAAAGATATTGACCAATACAAGGTCATTGCCGCCATGTTCCGATTACGTGAATCCTTTGCTTTGTATTTTCTTAAAAAGCAAGGGCTTAGCCGCTTAGATGTCGTCAACTACATTTCTCATGGCATTAGAAAGACAGTAGAAGGCGATACATTCGATATCGAAGACGAGTCACCCCAAGCATCGACTAGCAAGAATCCTTTGGAACGCTTTTGTACGGATCTAACAGCCCGTGCTTTAGACGGCAAAATTGATCCGATCATAGGTCGTGATGCCGAGATTGATCGCTGCGTCTTTATTTGTGCTAGACGTCGTAAAAACAACCCTATTTTTGTCGGTGAAGCTGGTGTGGGGAAAACGGCTATTGCTGAAGGCCTGGCCTTAAAAATTGCACATGGCGAAGTGTCAGATACGCTGGCTAATACCAAGATTTATGCATTAGATATTGCTAGCCTGCTCGCTGGAACCAAGTTTCGTGGCGACTTTGAAGAACGGTTAAAAGCCGTACTAAAAGCCTTAGATGAGTCTGGTGACACGATCCTGTTTATCGATGAAATTCATACGATAGTAGGAGCTGGAGCTGCTTCGGGTGGTGCGATGGACGCATCTAACTTACTTAAGCCAGCCCTGGCCAATGGCTCTTTGCGCTGTATGGGGGCTACCACCTTCAAAGAATACAAAAGTATCTTCGAAAAGGACCAAGCCTTATCCCGTCGTTTCCAGAAGATCGACGTGGCTGAACCTAGTATCGATGATACAATTGCGATTTTAAAAGGCTTGGCCCCAAAATACGAAGCGTTTCATAATGTCACGTATTCATTGCCTACTCTTAAAGCGATTGTAAATTTAAGTTCTCTTCATATCAACGATCGACATAATCCAGATAAATCCATTGATGTTTTGGATGAGTCAGGTGCTAAAGCTAAAATTACAAAAGGGCATCTGGCACAACCAGTAAAAATTCGAGTTCAAGATATTGAACAAGTTGTAGCCAGTATCAGCAAGACACCACCCAAAACAGTTTCCCAAGATGATAGTCGCCGCTTAGCACAACTGGCAGACGATTTAAAAGCCAAGCTATATGGTCAAGATGACGCGGTAAAAGAATGTGTTGATGCTGTCATTTTAGGTCGATCTCCCCTGCGTGACACCGAAAAGCCAATCGCTAGCCTTTTGTTTTATGGACCTACTGGCGTTGGAAAAACCGAGCTAGCTAAACAATTAGCAGATAATTTAGGTATTGCCTTTACGCGTTTTGACATGACTGAGTATATGGAAAAACATACCGTATCGCGCTTAATTGGGGCACCTCCAGGCTATGTTGGTTATGATCAGGGCGGACAGCTCACCGATGCCATTCAAAAAACACCCCATACGGTGTTGCTACTAGATGAAATAGAAAAAGCGCATCCCGATATAGCAAATATATTATTGCAAGTGATGGACTACGGAAAACTGACCGATTCGAATGGTCGAAAAGTTGATTTTTCCAACGTTATTCTGATTTTAACCACGAATGCTGGTGGCCGTGAAATGAATAGGATACCAATTGGTTTTACCCACGAAACAGGTACAAAAGTAGGCCGTAAAATAATCCAACAGGTGTTTAGCCCAGAATTTCGTAATAGGTTGTCTGCAATCATCCCCTTTAAGCCAGTAACGCTGGAGATGGTAAAGATGATTGTCGACAAAGAAATCTTGGCCTTGCAAAAACGCTTATTTGACAAGAAGATCACCCTTACTTTAAGTAAAAAAGCGAAGGCCTATTTAGCCGACAAGAGCCTTGATACCAAAAATGGCGCACGCGTGATTCAATCTGTCATTCAGCATGAGGTAACTATGCCATTGTCGAAACAGTTGCTTTTTGGATCTAAGAAACAGACTAAGACGGATATTTTGATTGATGTTAAAGATGAGATGATCGTGTTTTTGTAGGTTCCTTTTGATCAAGTGAGTGCGAACCTACTTATACCCCTTGGCTTGGAGCCTTAAAAAGCCGAGCATAAACGCCTTTCTTGTCTAATAGATCATCCTGATCTCCTTTCTCAAAACCCCAAAAACTCAGGCCTTACAAGCCGTAGGTCACTAGTTCGAGCCTAGTACCGCCCACCATTAAAACCCTTTAACTTATTCCCATACACCACCAAGCTCGAGTTTAACTACAGGAAGTAGTCTGCACGCTCGCTTTGCAGCGTCTGAGAACAAGTTAAAGGGTTTTACTGGCGGGCTTCGTACTTACGTATTTTGAAAGATTTGGACTTTAGGTTTTTTATTTTTTCTACCCATTTTCGTGCTTGTACCTAGTGCTTTGGACTGTTCAGGAACTGTGGGGGAGTCCTGGACTGAATTACACATATGAAATAAGTATACTTTATAAGAGCAGGTAAAATGACATTTATAAATCGACAAGATGAATTAAAAGATTTAGAAAAATTATGGAATGAAAAGAAATCTCAATTAGTTATTTTTTATGGGAAACGTCGGGTTGGTAAAACGGAACTGATTAAACAATTCATATCTAAAAAACCTTCTATCTATTATCTTGCAGATAAACGTACAGATCACGATCAGCTTGTGGAGTTAGGAAAGCGAATAGGGAAATTCTTTTTAGATTCTGTTGTCGAACGAAACGGATTTAGAAACTGGATGGATGTATTTGAGTACCTTAAAGAGCATGCAAAAAAACCTTTTATTTTAGCAATAGATGAATATCCTTATTTAACGGATGGCGATTCTTCTACTGGGTCACTTTTTCAAAAAGGATGGGATGAATACCTAAAGGGTAGCCCCGTGTTTTTAATACTGTGTGGCTCTAGTATAAGTATGATGGAACACGAAACGCTTTCTCATACAGCACCGCTCTATGGACGCAGAACGGCTGAGTTTTTAATTGAGCCAATGATGTATCACAACAGTAGGGAATTTTATCCAGAACATTTTTCTTTTACTAAATTTATTGAGTTTTATACTCTATCAGGAGGCATGCCCGCATATCTATCTCAATTTGCAGCTTATTCAAACCGAAAGAAAGCTGTTGAAGAACTAGTATTCAACCGAAATGGACCATTAAGTCGTGAAATAGAGTTTTTATTAAAAGAAGAAACACGAGAGTCTAAGACTTATTTATCAATTTTAAGTGCTATAGCATTGGGAAGTCATAAGTTTGGTGAAATTATTGGTAAAACTGGGCTAGAAAAAAATGTACTCAATAAATATCTTTCAGTACTTTCCAGATTATTTTTTATAAAACGTGAAACTCCAATTACTGAAAAGAATCCTGAAAAATCAAAAAAAAGTTTATATTTTTTATCGGATCTTTTTTTAGATTTTGGTTTCAATATGTTTTTCCTAATAAAAGTGAATTAGAAATAGGGAGCATTGAAGGGGTTCTAGATGATATGGACAATACGATTGTTCATCTTGAAAGTTATACTTATGAGGAAGTGTGCAAGCAATGGCTCCAAATCAATAAGCTTGCTTCATTCACACCTCAAAAAATTGGTCGTTGGTGGTCTAGCACTGATGAGATAGACGTAGTTGCTACTAATAAAAGGGACAATCAAATAGTGTTTGGGGAAGTAAAGTGGACCAAAGAAAAAGTTGGGTTAAATATCTTAGAAAGTTTAAAAGAGAAAAGTCTACAGGGGGACTGGGGTAAGCCAAATAGAAAAGAAATTTTTATTTTATTTAGCAAAAATGGTTTTACAAAAGCATTGATTGAGTATGCAAAGCAGGAAGGTGTCTTACTCGTTGAGGGAGATATGCTGTTAATTTAACATTTGTATAC
>CALLLO010000166.1 GCA_938082985.1 uncultured Candidatus Marinamargulisbacteria bacterium
AGAAAGAATGGTACACGACCCATATTTTTTTAAAGGGGTCCTATTTTACATATATTTCGGCGTGACCCTTAAGGAAGGTTTAGTTCTAATGGGTAAACCAGCGGCTGGCTTTGTAGCCATGAGTTCATTGCAAAGCGTACATGCTGAAACACGAGCGTCTAACTCTATTGATACTCAGCGTCAGTTATCGAAATTGGAAATTTTGACTGAGTTAACGCGTAAGGTTTGTTATGGCGCTGAAGACGGAACCTACGGGGACTGTGTCTATATCGGTCCTGCAGTGTCAACTATTATAGGCTATCAACTGTCTCATATAAGGGGCGACTAAAGCATCTGCGCATAGTTATTGGGGGTGTGCTACGCCTTACTTCCCTCTCTTTTAGGAGAGGGGCCGGGGGTGAGGTTTATGACTCTAAGGTGGCTTTAAATCTATCTCTCCCTTAGGTCGCTATCTGTATATTTTTTCTTTTCATCTCTCACCTGCTTTTTTAAGGTCCTTTTATCTTAGGTCGCTTTGAGCTTTATCGGTAGTCTGTCGTTTATTTACCGCTTATTAATGTTTAACACATAGTCAAATTGGGTATGATTAAAGTATAAAGATATTATCCTGGGGGGGAGTTATGAATTCGGAGCTGTTTAATTTTCAAGAAATACCTGAAGAACCCGTTGTTACACAAGAAAGAGAGTATGATAAAAAAATTGAATACTATTTCACTTTTGGTGAAGCGACTATGAAGTTTTCGTTTAGTTTGTCTTAAAATAGGTAACATTTCCCAGTCAGCGTGACATCATTTCTTGATTGTCTATGTAAATGTTTGCGTTGTTTTGTATTTTGAGGTATCGTTTTTATCTGACGATTGAAAAAGATACAGGTTGTATAGGCGGGATATGAGAAAAAAGAGTTATGTAAATATAGGTAAAAATTTTTTAAGATTTTTACTTATAAGTATCGTTATGAGATCTTGTGTGTTTGCTGCCGAACTAGATTTGAAGGCTGAACAGGCTTTTGGGAAAAAAGGGTATCATTTTGGGCGTTTTCGTCGGCCGTCTGGGATTACGCTTTTGAATCGGCATATTTATGTTGCGGATAGTAGGAATAGGCGGGTGAAGAGGTTTTCTTTGAAAGGGGCTTTTGTGTCTCTTTTTGATGAGTATGAAGAGGATGGTGAACGTGAAGGGTTTGAGTCTGTGGACGCTGTTTCTTCGAGTCCCACTGGGGTGTTATATGTCTTGGATTCTGAGAATTCTTTGGTGACGATGTTTGATCGTTTTGGAGGTTATATTGACCAGTTTGGTGCCTTTGGTCATTCCTCAACTAGATATAACGAACCTTCACGTCTTGTATGTGATGCGCTTGGCGATTTGTTTATTGTGGATACGGGTAATAACAGGGTGGTTAAAACGGATGAGCGTGGTCAGTTTATTCTGTCTATTACATCCAAAGAACATCTGTTGGTGTCGCCTATCGATCTTGTAAGTACGTCTTCTGGTTATGTTTATATCTAGAAGTAACTATTGTTTACAGAAACAAATTACATTGCTAATGTAGCTACTATGAAAAAGGGTGTGATGGTTTTAGGGTGCGTGATTCTTGGCCTACTCCTGGGGTCTTTAGTCTACGCCGGAGACATTACAGATGCTGACTATGAATCTGCTTTTTTAGCCCAAGAACTGTTATTGCTCGAAGATTTGGAGCGTCGTGAAATTGAGGCTCATAGATCTGCTTTTGAATCTATTGAAAAACAAACTAAGCGTTTAGTGGTTGAATCTCCTACGTATCCTGAGAGAGAGGGTGTTTTGCCTTCTTTTGATATTTCTAGCATTAACTTTGAAGGTGACACCTTATTGTCTTGGTTAGAATTAAGGCGTTTGAAAAAAGGGTATTTACATAAATCTCTAACGATTAACGATATAAATGCCTTAGTTAAATCAGTGACAGATCTTTATATAAAAAAGGGATACGTCTTAACACGCGTTTATTTGGTTCCTCAATCTTTGAAAGAAGGCGCTCTTGGGTTGAAGGTTGTTGAAGGTCGGCTTGAAAAAATTGTATTTGAAGGACCTTTCTTTCAGCGCTTTTTGGCTTTTCCATTTATGACGGGTGATGTCTTTAATTTAAAGGATGTTGAACAAGGCTTGGAGCAAATTAATAGGTTGAGTGGTAATAATTCGGTGTTGAAGATTGTACCGTCGACAGCGAATGTTGGTTCTGGGGTTTTACAGATTACGAATACAACATCGTCTCCAGGGATGGCGTCTGTTCGATATGATACGTATTCGGATATGAACCTTCGATTGATACCTAATTCTTTAGATATTCAACGGTCTAATCTTTTAAATATGAATGACTCTTGGACGCTGAGTTATTATCAAAAATTTGAAGACGGTGAAAAATTTAATAATAGTTTGTCTTTATCTACGAGTGTTCCTTTTGGGTACTATACAGGTGAGTTGAGCTACAGCAGCTTTGATTATGCAACCTTGGTTGTAGGTGAAAATACAAATTTTATTACTTCAGGAAAAACAGAATCTGCATCGGGGAGTCTTGAGAGAGTGATGATGCGTTCTAAGAGGGGGAAGACGTCTTTGAAAGTGGCACTGTCTAGTAAAGATACGTCGAGTTTCGTTGAAGATGTGAAGAGTGATGTGGGGAGTAGGAAGTTGGTTTTAGGGGAGGTCACGTATGGCCAAACTTTGTCTACTGGGCTAGGCCAGTTTAGAGGCACTATCGTGTATTCTCGTGGAATCGCTAGAGCTGGAGCGACGATTACTCAGTCGACTGATTCCGCAAACGCACAGTTTAAACGTGTAGTGGGACAAGCGTATTGGTCTCAGTCGACACGGCATGTGTATGGGGTTATTACCACAAAATCTAGTTTTAAAGTGCAAGCGGCAAACAGTATTTTGTATTCGTCAGAGCGTATGAGTTTGGGTGGTTTTTCGTCTGTGAGAGGCTTTAATACGACAGTTCAGGGTGATGAAGGTGTGTTGTGGCGTTCTGAATTTAGTTTTACGAATTTTTTGTTTTTTCCTCGGAGGACGAGCCTATTAATGGCTGCGGATATTGGGGCCGTTCGAGAGTATGGGGAGACAGAGAGAACAGCTATGTATGGCATGGCGGTAGGATTAAATTTTAATAAAGGACGTTTGTCGGGAGCGATACTTCACGGTAGACCGATGAAAGCGTCTTCAAGTGTGGACTATGGCCCACATACAACAACATTTTCTATAACGGTAGGATTGTTATGATAATAAAAATTGCTTTATATTGTTTACCCTTTTTCAAGAGATCGAGACGCGTTATCGCTATGATAGTGTTATTGACCTACGTGTTGCCAACGCCGATGGCGATAGCGGCAGAGATTGTAGCTGACACGAGTGCTGCAGCGATTGAACAAGCGGGTGTGGACGTGGCGCAAAATGGTGTGGATGTTGTGAATATTACGGCTCCATCTAAAGCTGGTGTATCGAAAAACACGTTTAGTGACTACAACGTAGACACGTCTGGGGTTATTTTAAATAACAGTTTGGAGATAGGTGTGTCTGAATTGGGAGGGGCGTTATATGCGAACCCTAAATTTGCAGATACTAGCGCTGAGATTGTGCTTTTTGAGGTGTCAGGAACGAATAGGTCAGATATTGAAGGGTATACAGAGATGTTTGGGGATTCTGCTGAGTTTGTATTGGCGAACCCTAATGGGATTTATGTGAATGGTGCTGGGTTTATTAATATACCTCGAGTGACGTTTACGACGGGTACTTTGCAAATGGATGGAACGAGTTTTGCAGGAGCTACGGTACAAACAGGGCTTATAGAAATTGGAGCATTGGGTATGAATGGCTCTGATTTGGATAGTTTTGATATTATCGGCCGAGCGATAAGTTTGGGAGGCGCTTTATGGGGCGGAGATGATCTTCAGATAGTGGCTGGCGCAAATGACTTTGATTATGATTCGCGAGAGGCGACGGCAATGGGAGCTGAGAGTGAGAGTGTTTATGAATATGGGGTAGATGCGTCTCTGTTGGGCGCTATGTATGCGGGGCGTATTTATATTATGAGTACGGAAGACGGACTTGGAGTGAACTTGGATGGGGAGTTGGAGGCTCAGCAAGGGCTTTTGGAGATAGATTCTGAAGGGGGTATTGTGATTGGGTCCGCTATAGCTGTAGGCGATATAACGCTGAGTGCAGCAGAGAATGTGGCACAAGAAGGTGTCTTATATTCGGCTGAGGATATCGTAATTTCGGCTACGGAAGGGGATATTGAATTACGTGGAGATGAGGATGTCTTGCAGTCGCAATCGGTGTCGCTTCAGGCGGGAGGCACCCTTGTTGTGGAAGGGCGAGAGGTTCAGGCGACAGAAGGGTTGGATGTGGAGGCTCAGAGTGTGTCAATTGAGTCGTCTAGTTTGTATTCAGTGAGTGAGATGATTTTAACTGCTGAGGGTGATTTGGTCGTGGATGACTCCTCGACTCTTCAATCTTATACAGACATAACGATTACGGCAGAGACTGTTGATAATTTTGGTGAGATATATGGCGATGTGGTTAGTTTAGAAACAGACCAGATAAGTAACAGTGGCCTAGTATATGGCGAGGCTGTAGATATAAATACGATAGATTTAGATAACGAAGGGACTCTTCAATCAGAAGCAGAGACAGCGATTATGGCAGAGAGTCTCGCCAACTCGGGTGAGATCTCTGGAGATACAGTTAGTATTGAAACAGACCAGATAAGTAACAGTGGTTTTGTGTATGGTGATGGAGTAGATATTTTTACGACTGAGTTAATTAATGAAGGGATACTGCAATCAGAAACAGAGATGACAGTTATTTCGGATACTGTCGATAATTCAGGTGATATATATGGTGATACGGTGACTATTGTTGCCATAGAGTTAGATAACGAGGGTGTACTTCAATCAGAAACAGAGACGACAGTTGTTGTGGATACTGTCGATAATTTAGGTGAGATATATGGGGATATGGTTAGCCTAGAGACAGAGCAACTGAGTAATAGTGGTCTTGTGTATGGAGAGGCGGTGACTATGGTTGCTATAGAATTAGATAACGAGGGGACCCTTCAATCAGAAACAGAG
>CALLLO010000167.1 GCA_938082985.1 uncultured Candidatus Marinamargulisbacteria bacterium
CCTAAATTAAAATGGCACCTTTTTTGCATATATCCTACATGAAATCCAAAACTATAATAATGACTATCCTGTTTATGTTTTTCACCCAAAATATCTCAGCGTACACAAGTGCAATAATAGCCATAGCAGGAGAAATGAAAACACCTGGTGGAAATGGTCCAGTCTATTTACTTACAGATGAACATTTTACCGCAGATAGCAAAATGAGAGCAGCCTTCAACCTCCCTAATAAATTTGATCAAAAGGGTTCCCCTTACATTGAAACTGACCTTAGAGAACAAACAAGAAAAACAGCTTTTCAAGTCCAAAAAAAAAGAGCCCCTAGTTTTTCAGATACCGTCCAAAAACAAGCCAACAACTACAAAAAAACAAAACCTACTATACAGTTTTAAATACCCCCTGAATGAAAATTAAAAATGGGCATCCTTTAGGCTAAATAATGGTATACTGTTCGACTATGAGTTTAGAGCAAGAAATTAACAAACGTCGAACCTTCGGCATTATTAGCCATCCGGATGCAGGAAAAACAACGCTAACAGAAAAGCTTCTTTTATTTGGAGGCGCGATTCACGTTGCAGGTGCTATAAAAGCTAAAAAAGCAGCGAAACACACCACATCTGATTTTATGGAAATTGAAAAACAAAGAGGAATATCCGTAGCAACATCAGTTATGGGATTTGAATATAGGGACAAAAAAATCTCCATCCTCGATACACCTGGGCATAAAGACTTCTCAGAAGATACATACAGAACTCTAACCGCTGTAGACAGCGCCATCATGGTCATCGACAGTGTAAAAGGCGTTGAAGCTCAAACTCATAAGCTTATGGAAGTCTGCCGTATGAGAAACACACCTATCATGACTTTTATGAACAAACTAGATAGAGAAGGCCAAGACCCCTTTGACCTTATCGACGAAATAGAGCAAAAACTCCAAATCCTAGTTTGCCCTATGAGTTGGCCCATAGGTATGGGGAAAAGATTTAAAGGCGTGTACTCCATTTATGATAAAAAGCTCGTCTTATTTAAAGCTCACGGAAAACAAGACCAAGCAAATATAGTAGAGATTACAGACCTCAACGACGCCAAATGCGACGAACTATTAGGCGACCAAGCCGACCAACTTAGGGAAGACATCGCTATGGTCACGGGAATATACCCTAAATTTAACAGTGAAGACTATAGATCTGGACTCACAACCCCTCTTTTTTTTGGAAGTGGGTTAAATAACTTTGGTGTAAAGGAGCTCCTCAATTGTTTTTTAGACAACGCCCCCACACCAGTAGCTAGAGATACGTCAAAAGGTATTGTCGAGCCGAACACCCCCAATTTCTCCGGGTTTATATTCAAAATTCATGCAAACATGGACCCCAAACATAGAGACAGAATAGCTTTCTTACGCGTCTGTTCAGGAACCTTTGAGCGTAACAAAAAGTATATCCACGTAAAAACAGGTAAAACCCTCAAATTCAGCAGCCCCACAGCCTTCATGGCTCAAGACAAAGAAATCATCGACAAAGCCTATCCTGGCGATATAATAGGTCTTCATGACACGGGTAATCTTAAAATCGGAGATACGCTTACAGATGGAGGGAAATTCCAATACAAAGGCATTCCTAGTTTCTCCCCTGAAATCTTCAAGACCTGTGTTAACTTAGACCCCCTCAAAACAAAACAACTTAACAAAGGCTTACAACAACTCTGTGAAGAAGGCGTCGCCCAACTCTTTAACCGAATCAACGATACACAAAAAATAATCGGAGTAGTAGGCCAACTTCAATTTGAAGTTATCCAATATCGATTAGAGTTTGAATATGGAGCAAAATGTAGATTTGACACTCTAAATTATTCCAAGGCCTGTTGGTTAGAAGCCGATGAAATAGTAATCAAAGAGTTTGCCAGAACTCGCCAAAATCAAATGGGCAGTGACACCCACGGAAACACTATATTCCTCTCTGAAACACAATGGGGCTTAGATAGAGAAATAAAAGAAAATCCTGACATCCTGTTTCATTTTAGCTCTGAGCTACAAACAACTAAGTAAGAGCCATCCAATTAGGTCCCGACTCCACATCCACATTTAAAGGGACCTCCCAATCCACAACGCCTTCCATAATAGAGATTACCAGCTCAACCAGTGCGTCATACTCACTATCTAGAACATCAAAAACAAGTTCGTCATGGACCTGAATCAAGAGTCGAGACTCAAAAGATTTTTCCTTCATAGCGTCGAACACACGCACCATCGCTATCTTCATAATATCAGCCGATGTTCCTTGCACACGGGTATTCACTGCCGCCCTCTCCGCAAACTGTCGCTTATGAAACACACTGTTATTAATATCTGATAAATATCGATATCTCCCAAATTCAGTTCTCACAAAACCATCTTCTTGGGCCTTAGCAATAGTAGAATCAATAAAGGCTTTTATCTTAGGGAACTTTAAAAAATAATCATCAATGATAACTTTCGCTGCTTTCCTACCAATATGTAATTGTTCAGACAAACCAAAGGACGACTGTCCATACAAAATCCCAAAATTAACAGCTTTAGCTTCATATCTCTGTGTCTTCGTAACATCATCTAGATCCACATTATTAACAACAGCAGCTGTACGCGCATGAATATCCTCTCCACGAGAAAACGCAGCTATCAGGTCTGTATCTTGAGCCATATGCGCCATCACCCTTAACTCAATCTGAGAATAATCAATCGACAGGATTTTTCTCCCCGGACCCGAGGGCACAAAGGCTTTTCTCACCAACATTCCCTCAGCAGTACGGATAGGAATATTCTGTAAATTTGGTCCGGTTGACGACAATCGTCCTGTAATAGCCACCGTCTGATTAAACGAGGTATGCACCTTCCCTGTTCTAGGTACAAGCATATGAGGCAGGGCGTTAACATAGGTCCCCAATAACTTTTCTAATGTCCTATATCTCATAATCTTATTCGCTATATCATAATCCACAGCCAATTTTTCCAAAACAGAAGAATCTGTAGACCTCCCCGTCTTCGTTTTCTTCAATACAGGCAAGCCCATCTTGTCATACAGTATCTCTGCCAATTGTTTAGGCGAATTCAAATTAAACTCCCCCCCAGAAAGCTCAAAAACCTCTTGTTTTAATCGTCCTGATTCTTCAGAAAAAGAAACACTCAATTCACGTAAAACGCCTGTGTCCAAGCTCACCCCAGTTTTTTCCATATACGATAAAACATACTGTGATGGAAGTTCAATATCCGTAAACAAAGACCCTAATGATTTCTCTTCAATACGAGGCGTTAAATACTCCATAAGTCGATACGTCATATCCGCGTCCGCTGCCGCATAGTGACTGGCTTCTTCGAGAGGCACTTCAGACAAGGTCTTTTTCTCTTTTCCTACTACAGCATCAAAGCTCGTCATCTCAATGCCTAAATATCGAGACACCAAGGCCTTTAATCCCATTTTTTCACCAGGAAAAACAAGAAATGCCGCGAGCATTGTATCGAAGTGTATCCCTTTTAACGAAATGCCATAATTAGACAAAACAACAGCTTCATATTTGCCATCATGAGTAAACTTAGGAATAGTCACGTCTTCTAACAAAGGCTTTAGAAGCTTCAAAACAGGTGTAAGCTTAAAACTAAGTTCACTTACTTCTGTGTGAAACAAAGACGCGGTATCACCATCACTTTCCTGTTCTAAATAGTCATTACAAGGAATATAAAATGCAGAACCAGAAGACATGCTTAAAGCAATCCCCACTATTTGAGCCTCTACCGCCTTTAAGCCCGTTGTCTCTAAGTGTATAGAGAAACCGCCATTCAACTCGCCTAGCAAGCCTTTTAAGAGGTCCAAAGAGTCTATACATTGATAGTCTCCATTCGCAGTCAGTTTAACAGGAAGACTCTCAGACTTTTCTAGCTTTTTTTCATACTTTTTTGCCAATGAGTTAAAGTGATAGCGTTTAAATATATCTACGATCAAGGCCCAATCAGGATTAAAGGTAATAAGGGACTCTTGGACATCAACGGGAACACCAAGATAAATTGTGGCGAGGGTCTGCGACAAAATCGCAATATCTTTAGACTCTCTTAACTTTGACTGAATCCGAGGCGGGCTCACATCATCGATATTCTCAAAAAGCCCCTCCAAAGTCCCAAATTCCTTTAAAAGTTTCGTCGCGGTCTTATCGCCAATACCAGCAACACCCGGAATATTGTCCGAGGCATCCCCTTTTAGAGCCTTAAAATCCACAATTTGCTCAGGTCCTAAACCATACCGCTCACGCACCATATCAGGTGTATAGTGAACCATCTCACTCACACCTTTTTTATTCATCACAACCGTTATTTTGTCAGATACCAACTGAAAGGAATCATGATCGCCGGTCATAATTAAAACGTCAAAGTCATCTTTCTCAAGTTTTTTAGCCAGCGTCCCGATAATATCATCGGCTTCGTAACCCGCTTCATCAAAAGAAGCTAAGCCACTTTCTTTAACAATATCGAACATCAGAGGTACCTGAACTTTAAATTCATCGGGTGGGGACGGTCGATGTCCTTTATAATCGGGGAACATCTCATGCCTAAACGTAGGTTCTTTTCTGTCGAAACAGATACAGACATGAGTAGGTTTCACATCCTCTATCGCTTTCAATGTCATCGCCATAAACCCATACACCATATTGGTAGGTGTACCATCTGGTAATTGTAGCGAAGTTGGATATGAATAAAAGGCTCGAAACGCTAAAGAAAATGCATCGACAAGGAGTACTTTTTTGGACATGCACACATCATAACACTCTAGAGAATGAGAGCAAATAGGCTAAGGGCATTTACAAATATTTACGCACACGGTATATATATTGAATCAAAAAAAGTGAGGTTAGCTATGTCTAAAGATAAACTTAAATACACGCAAGAACACGAATGGATTAGTATTGATGATAAAATTGCTACAATTGGTATCACAGAACATGCTGCAGAAGAGCTAGGTGAAGTTGTTTTTGTTGAGCTTCCCGAAAAAAATGTAGAGTTTAGTCAAAATGACGAAGCCGGAACGATTGAATCTGTTAAAACTGTCTCTAGTCTTTACTCCCCACTTTCTGGAAAAATCATAGAAGTAAACGACGAATTAGAAAATGAACCTAGCACTATCAACGACGCTCCCTTTGGAAATGGCTGGATTTTCAAATTAGAAATTTCAGACACCTCGGAGCTCGAAGATCTTTTAAGCTTAGATGATTACGAAGATTTCGTAGCTTCTTTATAAAAAAGCCCCGATATAGCGAAGACTCTCTCCTCTCTATTTTTTTCATAATAGAAAGAAAAAAAGCCTTAATCAATCAAGATTAAGGCTTTTTTATATCTTGTTAAAGATTATCTAGAAAAAGCTAAGCAGCAACTTCAGCTAGTGCTTTCTTCATTGTTTCACCGATCTCAGAAGGCGAATCTACAACGTTGATACCGCATTCACGCATAACCGCCATTTTAGCTGCTGCAGATTCATCTGCACCAGATACGATAGCTCCAGCATGACCCATACGACGTCCTGGAGGTGCTGTTTGTCCTGCGATAAAACCAACGATTGGTTTTGTTACATGTGCTTTAGCATAATGAGCCGCTTCTATTTCCATAGATCCGCCAATCTCACCAATCATAACAATAGCATCTGTGTCTGGATCGTTTTGGAAAAGCTCAAGAAGCTCAGCCATCTTCGTTCCGATGATAGGGTCACCACCAATTCCTACACATGTAGATTGACCAAGGCCAACACTACATAACTGAGAAACAGCTTCGTATGTAAGTGTCCCAGATTTAGAAATAACACCGATACGTCCTTCTTTAGCTATAAAGCCAGGCATAATACCTACTTTAGCTTCACCAGGCGTCAACAAACCAGGACAGTTAGGCCCGATAAGTCTACAGCCTAAATCTTTAATATATTCATAGGTATCTACCATATCATTTACTGGGATACCTTCTGTGATACAAACAATCACTTCTATACCAGAGTCAGCCGCTTCACGAATCGCGTCAGCTGCGAAAGCTGGAGGAACAAAAATTAAAGACACGTTAGCGCCTACTTTTTCTCTAGCTTCTGAACAAGAATTAAAAACAGGAACCTGTCCGTCTAAAACCATTTGGCCGCCTTTACCAGGTGTTACCCCACCTACGACGTTGTTACCATACTCTAAACATTGTGCTGCATGAAAAGACCCTTCAGATCCAGTAATACCTTGAACAATGATTTTAGAATTTTTATCTACTAGTATTGCCATATAATTCTCCTTAAGCTGTCGCTGCTTGAACTACCTTCTCGGCAGCATCTTCTAAATTAGTCGCAGAGATGACAGACACATCTGATTTATCTAAAATATCTTTAGCAATCTCAGCGTTTGTTCCTGCAAGACGAACAACAACGGGAACAGTTAGACCAAGCTCACTTACAGCTTGAACAATCCCATTGGCTACTCGGTCGCATCTTACGATTCCACCAAAAATGTTAATTAAAACAGCTTTAACACTTTTATCAGATAAAATAATTCTGAATCCGTTTTTAACTGTGTCTACGTTTGCTCCTCCACCAACATCTAAAAAGTTAGCAGGTTCCCCACCTTTAAGCTTGATAATATCCATCGTTCCCATCGCAAGCCCAGCACCGTTAACCATACAGCCAACGTTACCGTCTAACTTAATATAGTTAAGGTTAAAGTTTCCAGCTTCTACTTCAGTTGGATCTTCTTCGTTTTCGTCTCTCATTGCAACGATGTCTTTTTGACGATACAAAGCGTTTGTATCAAAGTTGAATTTAGCATCTAACGCAACCACTTTTCCTTGGTCTGTAACTACAAGTGGATTGACTTCAGCAATTGCTGAATCTGTCTCGATGTAGCATCTATATAAATTTATAAAAAATTTAACGGCTTGCTTGAATACATCGCCTTCTAGGTCTAGAGCATACGCCAATTGACGTGCTTGGAACGCTTGCAAACCAAATCCTGGTTCTATCCATACTTTCTTAATTGCGTCTGGATTTTCCGCCGCTACTTCTTCTATTTCCATGCCGCCTTCTTTAGACACCATGACTACGTTTTTACCTTCAGATCTATCTAAAGTAATCGCAACATAATATTCTTCTGCAATATCTAGGGCTTCCGCTACCATGATTTTACGAACTAATTGTCCTTCAGCAACTGTTTGATGTGTAACAAGAGTCATGCCTAGTATTTCTTTAGCACTAGCAAGAGCTTTGTCTCTGTTTGTACAAAATTTAACGCCTCCTCCTAATCCTCGTCCACCTGCATGGATCTGAGCTTTGATAACAAATTGGGAAGTATTAAATTGTTCTGCGACCTGGTCGATTGCAGATTCAATTTGCCCTTCGTTATCAACAATAACGCCATCCTGTATAGGAATGCCGTACTTTTTCAATAATTCTTTAGCTTGATATTCGTG
>CALLLO010000168.1 GCA_938082985.1 uncultured Candidatus Marinamargulisbacteria bacterium
CCTAGTTTAGTCTTTCTTTGAACCTGTAGAGGCTCTCGTTCCGTAGGCCTCATCATCGGGAATTTCAAAAATTATCGTCACAAAAATATGCTAAAATTTACCTCTGGCTTAAGATATAAATCAAAAAGGACACGCGTATGACTTTAGACAATCAAAATGCCAAAAACCCCCTACAGGGTATAAAACTCGAATACATCGTCACAACACTTGTTGAGGACTTAGGCTGGGAAGAATTGGGTCGCTGTATACATATTCGCTGTTTTATGATTAACCCGTCTATAAAATCTAGCTTAAAATTTCTTAGACGCACACCCTGGGCACGAGCTAAAGTTGAGACACTATATTTAGAGTCGCATTAGTGCTGCGGGTTTAAAAGGTCAATTGTCGCCGCGATGGCGACAATTATCACTCAGCTCAAATCGTCGATAGCCTGTGCCAATCTATAATCTCGTTGGGTAATAGCGTTAACGTCGTGCGACCACACCCGCACTTCCACATATCCCCACCCAACTTCAAAAACGGGATGGTGATTATGTTGCTCGGCTAAGGCGCCTATTTGAGCGACACAATTTAATGTTTTCGCGTAGGTATCAAAGTTCAGGCGGCGGTGTAAGTATTGGCTGTTTATGATGGTCCAATCTTTATGTAAATCTTTTAGTATCATGCTTATTATTGTATTGCATTTGGGTAGTAATGCAAGATGGTTTTCCGGTTTTGAGCTTGATTTAGTGGGTTTAGGTGGATTGGGTAGAAAATAGTAGAAAGAAAAATTAAGTCTACACAGCTACTAAACTTTAGCCCTTATTTTCTAAGTTTTCTGTAATATTTTTTCAGTGTTATCAAAGCTTCTTTAGAGGCATTCTCCAGTAAGTCTTCAACAGCATTGTAAAGTTTCTCCGTTTTTGATGGAATGTAGAGTATAAGCTGCTCATAGACCCCCGATATGCAACTCTTCCCATATTAATGACACGTCTGTTTCTTTATCAGGAGGGTACTATGTATCAGATATGGACAAAAATAAAAAAATTAAATGTTCACTATGAAAAATAATGGGTATATAAAAGCATCCAGTAGCGATGTTCAAAAAGAAAACTCAGTTAGGGCATTAAAAAATCTATCTACTAAGTCCACTAATAGGTTAGCTATGAAAAAGGATACTAAAGTTGTAAACGGTCTTTTATATATTGCCTCTGATAAGACAGTTTCTTTAAACCTTAGAAATATCGCTAAAGATGCATTAAGAAACTTGTCGCCTACTGGAAATGATGCGTGGGAGAAGGCTGAAGTTCGAAACACTCTTCTTCTTGTTCTGTCTGATGAGGCATCCACTCCAAAAGATAAAGAAAACTCTCTTAGGGCATTAGGGTTTATAACCCCGACCAGTTCTTTTATAGAAACATCTGAAATGGCTAGGCCAGAGACTTTTGAAGTATTAAGGCATCTGGCTGAGTCGGGCACAGATAATGAAAAGAATTATGCAAAAAAGATACTACCTCGACTTAGGGCTTTTATTCCAGATGATATGAAGAATACTTGGTGTGTAGAGTCTCTAATTAAAAATGCAATATCGAATCGCTAATGTAAATTCGGTGGACGAGACGGGGTCAATAAAAGAGACCTAAAAAATTTTTATATACTGAAAGAAGCTCTAGCCGACATTGGGATAGTCTTGATCGCTCGACTCAAACTAGGGGTTTTTCCAATGAAAATCTTTCAGGTGTGCTAACAGATTGTTTAAAGCAAAAAAAAGTATTGTTTTTATCAAACTGTCCAGGCCCGCGTGGTTTTGACCGTGGTGGACCTATGGTACCTAAAAATGAGTTTAAAAACGTGACTCACGATGAATTGGTAGATATGTTTGCTTCCAGGTTTGAAGCCGCATTAGTACCCAACCAGGTACCGAATCCCCAGAAGCGCAATCTCACCCAGAGCTTACAGTCCTGGGTCAGCTTATAGAGGCAACAGTCATACCTATCTCCCCCCAGTTAAAAAATGACGTAAAATAAGAGAGTCTCACGGTCCACCCCCCTAAAAGCCCTCAAGCTTAAGGGCTTTTAGGGGCGGCGAAAATAAACCTTTTAAAGGAGACTTTCAATGAAAAACAGAAAATGGACAGTGAACAAGGTGCCGGGGCTAAGGTTCCGGAGCCGACGTCTCAATAAGATTCTTATCAGGATCTCTAAAATAAACAGACATCACCGTAGATACAGCCCCCGTTCTTTCCACAGGTCCTTCAATAATAGTCACGCTGCAAACTTCTAAATGCTTAATAAACTCTTCGAGAGGTACGTCTAAAATAAAACACAAATCCGCAGAACCTGGTTGAGGTGAGTTGGCATGAGGAGAAATCTCAGAGCCTGCTTCATGTAGATTAATTTTTTGATTCCCAAAACGTAAGGCCCGTCTATTGTCCCCAAAGCTTATCGTTTTCATACCTAAGACCTTTGTATAGAAATCAAGCGTATGTTGAATATTTTTAACCGTTAAAACTAAATGGTCTAAGTGAGAAATCATGAATACGTAGCCCGAAAAAACCCAAACCACCCATTCAAAAACAACACCCCACCTACTGGGGTAAGCATACCTAATTTAGGTATATCCAATAGAACAAGAAAGATTAAACTCCCTGAAAAAATCAGAGATCCGATACCAAAGCACCACCCTGGCCAGTTTCGGATGCCTCTCTTATCTTGCTTAAATAAACCAAACGCGATGAGTGCGAAGCCGTGAATCATGAGGTATAAAACGCCTGTTTCATACACGTCTAGTCGTTCTGCCGTTACCATAGCTTTTATGGCATGTGCGCCAAATGCGCCTAAGCAAACGGAGAGGAAGGCATATACTATTCCTAGTCGAAGAAAGAAGGTGTTCATGCGACGTAGTATATCACTGTGGCCTCTCTAGAGTGGTATCTATGGATTTCCTACCAACCACTTTTTTCATTTAGAAAGATGCCCAGTAGCTTGAACTAACCGGAAATTCCAGTAAGTTGGACTTTCTAGAGGTTATCCTTCGTTTCGAGCTATAGGGAATTTCCCTATAGTTCCTCATATGTAGTGGTATTCCGGAAATTCCGGACAACCCTTTTTATATCTGCGGCAGTTAGTGCAAAATTTGCACATACTGATTTTTATTAGATTAGGTGCCGGAGAAAAGTACCCGTAGATCCAGAGATTTAACTCGCTGGAATTCCCAGCCAGTTGGAATAATTTCATTCTTGTTTTCGAACTGGTAAGAAATCCTTACAAGTTGCCCCTTTATGAACTTACAATAAAAATTTGTTAGTTCGAATTTCATCTAAAGGAGTATGTATGAAAGTCCTACATACTGAAGCTTTTATCCCATTCAGAGTTATCCATAAATCCACAATCGACGCCTCCAATAGCGAGATTAGTGGTTCTGGAGTTGTGATTAACTCGTTGTCCCCTATGGTGTCTTTTTACAGTTCTATCTCCTTCGCATTGAACTGTCGCAAAAAATGCGACAGTTAACTAAGCATAGAGTTTTTTCATCTGAAGCAGTTGTCAAGAATATCCGGATAACTGCTTTTTCATGCAACTCTTCTTCTTTAACACCATCGAAAAAGGCATATGAAATGAAACTTAAATTAGTCGACTTTAAAG
>CALLLO010000169.1 GCA_938082985.1 uncultured Candidatus Marinamargulisbacteria bacterium
AAATAGCGGCTAAAGAGCTTTTCTTATCAAGATGTTTTTTACCTAAATTAGCGTAAGCTTCATCATTTATGGCATTTCTAATCTGTGAAAACAACCATGTCGTAGCGGCTGGGGTTCGAACCATGAGTGTATCGAGTGCAGCTCCAATAGCGTTTAGCTCATCCTGGTCTGCCGTTTCTATCATATCGGCTAACTCAAGAGCTGAATGCGTGAGATCATCTATTAAGAGAGAATCTGTTCGGTCATCAATTATTCTTTGTAAATCTTTTCCCTTAAAGTCGGGATTGGAGTGTCGATCTGGAATGATGCCAAAGCGGACGGCGTGATTAGGTACAGCTTCTATCGCAGCAGTAGAGGTTGTGTAGCTGTTTTGTATAGTCTCTACGGTAGTTTGAAACTGTTTATAGGTAGCTTCAGTTTGTAGATCTTTCATAGTAACGCCATTAAACCACTGCTCGTACGTTCTAGTTACGCCAGTCAACTTTAGTTGATCCAATTTAGTAGAGGCATCTTTTGCCAAATCATAGAGCTTTAGCTCTTCCGGTGGAAGCGACTCAGTATTATATTTGGAGCGGAGTTCGTCTATTCTGTTTATAAGGGGGGTAAGCTTTCGGTATTTTGCGGATTTTTGTAGCATATCTCCAAGGCCGCTTCCTTCTTTTTGCTGCTTTTCAAGCTGCTCTATCGACATACTAGCAATAGAAGCAATGAGCGTGTCACGATTTTCTAAGGCTCTATTTCTATGCAACTTTGAATGAGAGAGGAGGTGACCAACCTTAAGATGTTTAGTCATACGTCGCATTAGAAGTGAGCTATTATTTGAGAGTGAATCATTGGCTAGACTAGCCATATACTTTTCTATCCCACCACTAAATTGGCCTTTAGTTGTAACATCGAGAACAAGTTTTTTTTCTTCCTCTGACTTGGCTTGTTCTAGGAGCGAGGCCTTCATCTTGGATAGACGCGTTGATGGAGACTTAAGATCGCGGTCTTCAAGATTATGCATAACCATTTCGGCGAGAAAGGCACCCGTTTCCGTCTGGTCCTTTTTAGAGCCACCTCTAGCCATATCGAGTACATAGCGAGCCGCTATTGTCACATTCTCAAAGCGCATCATTTGGGAGACATCGTTTGAAATCTCATTAATAGACCGAGCAAGATCAATAGTCATCTCCACAGTATTGGCCTTTTTATCTCGAGAAGCATCGCTTATTTGTGCACGTTTATTGCCAATATCCGTAAGAATGCCATCCGTAGCTCTACTAGCCAAATCACGATTATGTTTACGCAGCTCTTGATCCGCCTTATAGAGTAGGTTTCCATACTTAACCCCACGTTGCTCATCTTGTAGAAGATGCTTGACCTCGCTATCACCTTTAAGCCCTAGCGTCCTTCCAACCCAGGCTTCAAGTCTATCATCCCAACCCAGACGTCTGTCGCCTCGTCCTTTTTTTCCTAATTTTCTCATATACGTATCCATAAATTGAGTTTCAATAGACTTTTTAATCTCTTGATTAAACCGTGTTAACGCAGGGGATTGTTGTGTGGGATCATCCGATTCCTTAATACCAGCTATATTGACACCACCCGTCTTAGCAATCGCTTCTACGGTGACTTGATCTTGTGTAAACACAGCGGTGGCATACTTGGTGCCAGCTACAGTTCCTAGTAGTGTTCCAAGTGACTGATTAGTTCTGCTTGTGAACAAGGATTTAAATATAAGGTGCTTGTCTTCTTCTTTTCTTTTCGCTTCCTTTAGTTCCGATATTTCATCTACGAGAGCTAATTTTTTTGTAACATCAGCGAGCTCTACACTGAGTTTCGCGCGTGAAAGGGGATCTTTGGAAAACCTCTTTATTTCTTCTGTTAGTGTAGTTTGTTTTTTGAGTAATGTATCCTGATCTGTCCCTTTAAGTTCTTGTTCTTTCGCTTCAATCTTTTGTTGCATACTCGTACTCGTAAGTGTTAATAGGCTATCCTTAAGTTTTAGAGTGTCTGTTGCAATTTTTTCGTAGTCGCCCAATGTTTTAGCTTCAACAATATCCGTTTGTATTTTTTTTAGCTTTTCTATGGTCTCCTCTCTTATGTCGGTACCTGTAGTCGCCTCTAGTGTCTCAATTGTGGCTTTCATAACTTTTTTGTGCTTATTAAGCTCATCATATTGGCTCAAAGTCAGCCCTATTTTTTCTCTCTGAGTATTGTGAGCCTTAAGATTAATTTGGTGTAAAAACTGAACCTCATTATGATGCGAAAGGGTTGCCCCCTTATTCACGACGCGGTGATCTTGGATAGACGCGAGCTCTCTGGCTTGTTTATCCTCAGAAAGTTCTCTTCCTTTCTGTATTAGTTTGTCGATTTGATCGTCTCTTTCGGCTTTTTCTGTTGCCGAAGAGCTATCAGCCAAACCTCGTCGTTTTTCGTCTTGGTTTTGTTTGCTCCGTTCTATTGTAGGCCCATATATGATGGCGTCATCTAGCTTTTTGACAGTTTTAATGGCCTGTCGCAACTTTTTTTGATCCGGTTTGAGGGGATTGCTCCATGGAAATCTTTTCGCGTGTGCTTCTATTAAATTAGCCGGAGCAGCTGATAAGATTAGTTTATTGGCTGCGTCTCTTTGTCGGACTTGCTCGTCAGTAAGATTTAGTGTCGGGTTGTGTACGACTCTTTCGTCTTGGTTTTGTTTCCTACGTTCTATTGTAGGGCCATATCGATAGATATTAACAGCTGCCTTACTCGCAGAATTAAACCCCAAAGCTATAGCTCCCTCCTTTGCGATATCTCTAAGATTAGAGGTCGCCTCCGAAACACCATTAAGGGCGGCGGCTGTAAGGCTTGCCTCTTTAAGCCCGCTCCCGGCTCCCAGGGCGTCTAATCCAATCATTAAAGGAGCTACAGCGAGATTAACACCGAACTGAGTCAGTCCCAGCGCCAACTTCCCCGTTAATAGTGTGGATTGAAGTGCTAGCTTTGGAGTATCCCAGAGCAACTTCCCCGTCAACTTCCCCGTCAACTTTGCGGCTAACCTTCCTGTTTCAAATAGAGTCTTTGCAATGAGCCCTAGCCCTTTGCTAGCACCACCAGCTATATACAGGCCGACTCCTCCTGCTGTATATGGAGGCTTTGTTGCTGCTTTTTCAATTAAGTCATTCCCTGCTGCATTTAGTGTGGTGAAGGGGGCATTTCCAAAGTCGTAAGCGATATTTCTTATGTTTCCCATAATCTGAGAGCCTTTGTTAGCGTAGTAGCTAATAGCATGAGAGGCGTTTCCAGGACTATCTCCAACCGATCGAAGTCCTCCTCCAATTTTATCTCCAGCCCATCGACGACCCTCTCCAATTTTACCTCCAGCCCATTTAAGTCGTCTTCCAGGTTTACCTACAGCCCTTTGAAGTCCCCCTCCAATTGCTGCTCCAGCCCATT
>CALLLO010000170.1 GCA_938082985.1 uncultured Candidatus Marinamargulisbacteria bacterium
CGTATTTCGATCCGTTCAAAAATTGTTAGGAAAAGAATCTTTAGAAAAGAAGTTACTAAAAGAACTACAAGATACTAAAGATACTAAAGATACTAAAGCCTATCATCCACTAGAGAGTCATCAAAAGATTGTTACATTATCAGTGGAGTTATCTAATAAATTAACTAAACGATGTTCTAAAGACTTAACCGGTATAACTAATAAAGCCTCAGATGAATATCTAAAATCAAAATCACTTTTGGGCTGTGCTATCTCGTTGACCAATAATGTAGGTCCAAATCAAGCACGTAACGTAAGAGAGATGACTAATCTTATTTCATTTTATATAGCCTCAAATTGTAGTAATCAAACAGAAGTTTTAGCAACATTAACTGTTGATTCAACTAAGTATGACCAAGATAGAGCTAACATTACTGAGTCTACTAACCTTGCTGACTCTAGAAATAGTCTGACATTTACTACACACTGTTTAAGTGATTCCTGCACCAAGGTTGTACGCTCAATGGTTGAATTTATACAAACAAGCGTTGATACATTAGCGCTAAAAGATGAAGCTAGTGGAGGGGGCGGGGATCCCGTAGATATGAATAAATTACGTAGATATATTCATGAATTAGCGAATCCACTTACATTTGGAGATAAAGAGAGTGATCTAGTCTATTTAAAAGAGATAATTGATGCTAACTTAGTGCCTCAATTTATGCGTACTTTAAATAAATGTAAGGATAAGCTTACGTCCATTCAAAAATCAACGTTTGTTCCTCAAACAAAAGACGCTATTAACAAACTTTTGAGTCTATACCCAGATTCAGCAGCAGCGGAGAAAAGACCTGTTCAAAATAAAAAAACCGCTGTTCCGAAACCTCCTCCATTGGTTTCACAGGGTAGCAACCCTCTAATCACTCAATCTGATCCGGGTTCCAGAGCGTCCCCTGTTTCGGTACAAGAGTTCCCTCGATTACCATTAGATTCTAAAAGAAGTCATTGGCAAAAAGTGATGCCGGATGCTAAATCCTTAGATAAAGTAGAAGCTGGTATTGTGGCACGTGAGGCCGCTGAGTTGGCGGCAATCCCTAAATTATCTGAGTTTGACAAATAAAAAGTAGGCCTATCAAAGAGACTTCTTCTTAGACGCTCCTTGCATAACGTAAAGAGAAGGAACTAAGATCAATGTAATAATGGTTGCGAAAACGAGGCCCCAAGCTATAGATAGGATCATAGGTATGATAAAGGCATTTTCGCCGCCCCACCCGTATGCTGTTGGGAAAAGTCCTGCCGCAGTTGTTAAAGTCGTAATTAAGATGGGACGTAGGCGTCTTCTGGCTGCGAATGCTAGATCGTCTATGGAATCGCCTATGGTGTCTCTACAACTGTTTAACATACTAATCATAACTAAAGCGTCGTTGACGACAATACCCGTTAACCCAATCATGCCTAAGATGGCCATAAAGCCAAAAGGCATGCCGTGAAGAACAAAAGTGTAAATGATCCCTGAAAAAGTAAAGGGGATCGCTATCATGACGAGAAGTGGCTGGGAGAAGGAATTAAATAAAACGACTAAAATGGAATAGATACCTAAGAGTGCCAAAACCATGGCAATAGCTAAACTGTTCATGGACTCTTCAGTATTTTTTTCTTCACCCCCAAATTCTATCCGTAAATCAGGAAGAGCTTTGGCCATGGGCACAAAGGTTTCTTTTATACTCTTGTTGATTTCCATAGATGTTTGAACCTCCGTATCCACGTCTGCATAAATACTTACGGAACGGTCTCCGTCATAATGGTTAACCATAAGCAGATCGTCTACTTTTTCAAGTTCTATGAGCTGACTTATGGGAATTAAACGAGTCTCTTTATTACTAAGTTTTAACTGTCTTATAGATTTTTCACTTAAACGGCTTCCATCTTGGAGTTGCACTCTAAAATCAAGCTCTTCTCCACCGCGCCTTAAGGTAGATACAATCTGTCCGTCAAACGCGGTTCTGAGCACTTGCGCTATGTCTGTCGCGTTAAGTCCGAGACGAGACGCTAGATCATGATTTATTTTTACCTTAAGAGATTGCTTTCCTTCACCCTCATTATCTTCAATTTTTGAAACACCTTTTTGAGCATGTAAAAAATCTTTAACTTGCTGTACAAACACGCCTCTTTCTTTGTCGTTGTTACTAATAACAGTCAATGTAACCGCACGTCCTACAGGAGGGCCTTCTTGAATCATATCAGCTTCAATACGTTCAAACCCAGGAAAACCAACAACATTGGCTTTAATATCGTCTATTATTTCTTGAGCCGAACGGTCTCGGTATTTAACAGGAGCAATATGAATCACAACATTTCCAACAGCTCCATGATCTATATTTGAGCCTTGTTCTTCAATTTTAGGTATTTTTTGACCTATGGTTGTCACATAAGCACCTACTTCATTTTTTGAATATGTAGATAGAACGTCTTCGAATACATGCGCTCTACGTTGAGTTTCTTCTAAAGAAGTTCCTACTTTTGTCTCAAATTTAATAAAGGCGAACTCCCCTTCGTCTGAACCAAAAAGAATAAACTTCATGTTAGTTAGCATAAAAATAGAACTAAGGAACATCACAAGAAAAATGGCAAATGTTAACCATCTATATCGCATAGCTTTATTAACAAATCGCTCATAGACGTCCCCAAATTTATCCATAAGGTTTGTTTTGTTTTCTTTTCGTTTATCAATTTTTGTATGGGCCATATGAGACGGGAGTAAAAATAAACATTCAGCTAAAGATCCAGCTAATACCAAACTAACTACGACAGGCATCTGCCACATAAATTTGCCCATGACACCCGTCATAGCAAGAAGAGGTGAAAAGGCAATGATAGTGGTTAATACAGTTGTAATAACAGGCCACATAACTTCTTTGGTACCTGCTATAGCCGCATCTATAGGCTCTAAACCTTTTTCTCTATATGAGTAGATGTTTTCAGCTACGACAATCGCGTCGTCGACGAGTAGACCTAAGACAATAATGAGAGCCATGAGCGTAATAAAGTTTATGGAGATATCAAAATATGGAAATAATGCGAAAGCGAAAAAAATGGACAGGGGAATACCGATAGCCGTCCAAAAAGCCGCTCTAAAGTTTAGAAAAATAAAGAGGACTAACAATACAAAGAAAAGCCCAATAACAGCATTGTTTTTAACTAAACTTAGTAAATCCTTAACACTTTTTGAATAATCAATAATAATCTCTGCTTGAACTCCTTTAGGTAAGGTTGTTCTGAACTCTTCCAAAATCACATGTATACTCTCAACAGTCTCTAAAATATCTGCATTTTCTTTCTTGAAGGCAATAACGTTGATACTCTCTTGACCTTGAAAGCTAAACAACTTGTCTGCTTTCTCAAAACCATCTACAACCTCTGCTACGTCTGATATACGAACACGGTTTCCGTCAAAACCTGAACGAACGATAATATTTTTAACATCGCTCACATCTTTTATTTCAGAATCTAGGACAATCTTCTTTTGATTATATTTTGATGTCGTATCCCCTGCTGACAAACGGATATTTTGAAGACGGATAGCATCTGAGAGTGATGATAAACTTAAGTACGCTTTATTTAATTTTAAGGGGTCTGCTTTGATCTGAACTTCACGTTTAAGATATCCATATTTACTAACACTACCTACTTTTTTGTCAGCGAGCAGCTTTTTGTCTAAGGCTAAAGCATACTTTCTTTTTAAAGCGTAGGAGGCGTCCCCTATTATAGCGATTTCGAAAACGGGTATTCTCTCGTTGTTTATTTCTGTAACGATGGGGGGGACGACTTCACGAGGAAAGTCACGCACTTTATCTACTGCTTTTTGAATATCGTTCACAGCTTTGTCGTAATCGGCATTTTCTTCGAGGATAAGGCTGATTTGTGACCAATTTTCCATAGAAGCTGACTGCATAGACTCTACGCCTGCGATAGATTTCAGTTCGTCTTCTATTTTGGCTGTAACTTTAACTTCAACATCTTCAGCTGATGCGCCTGGATATATAGTAGAAATATTGACCACACCAAAGTCTACCGAAGGATATCCTTGGTTTTGAACCTTGAACATACTGAGTAGTCCAATCATGAATAAAAACAGCATAATAAGGTTAACGACCTTAGGTCGACGGATAAAAAAAGCGATCATATTAGTCATGGTTTTCGAATCCTAAATTATATTTTTGTGTATAGATATCTAGTAAAAGATGAATCTGATTTATCACAGATTCTTTTTGCTGCTTAAGTCTTTCTACAGCGATTCGCGAGCTAAGCCATTGATTTTGTGCACTTAATACAAATTGATAGGATGAACTTCTACCCTGTTCGTATTTTTCTTCTTCTAATTGAGTAGAGTGTTCACTCAAGCTACTCAGTCGAGAAGATTGCTCAATGAGTATATCTATAGAGTCTAGTCTGTCATATAAAGTTTCTAATCTTAAAGACAACTCTAAACGTTGTTTTTTGTGCTTAGCGTCTAGAGCTTTAAGTGAAGCACGTTTAGAATTAGCTTCACTTTTTTCTTTTGTATTTTCTAGTGACTTTGTATAGACGATACCCATAGTGAGAGGTTTATTAGCTC
>CALLLO010000171.1 GCA_938082985.1 uncultured Candidatus Marinamargulisbacteria bacterium
CTTCTTGGCATATTTCCCTTAGAAAACTATCCGCCTGGAGAGTAGGTTTTAGTGTTGAGATTCTGGGTTTGAAGTGAGTAATATCTTTATCACTATACCGAGATAAAGATGACAAGTCAGACTTAACACTACACACGGCTAGGGTATGAGGTGTTTCATAAAGCGGAACGATCCCAGTCTCTACTTGAAACCAAGAAGGGAGTCGTGACTGAATCTCGGGATCAGGAAAAAGAAGACTCTCATCTGAGACTAAAATCGTGTCACAGACTTTCATATTCTCTACTTATTCAGAAATAAGTACCTTTTTCAGTACTTCTATTTCATCTAAGGCGCGTCCAGTTCCAAGTGCCACACACTCTAAAGGATTTTCTGAAATAAATACATGGATGTGGGTTTCTGCTTCTATATGTTTATCTAGGCCACTAAGCAAGGCTCCTCCACCGGCAAGAGCAATCCCTCTATCCATAATATCTGATGATAATTCTGGGGGCGTCTTTTCTAATGTTGAGCGAATACCATCAACGATTGTTTTAACAGTATCTCTTAAGGCTTCTCGTATTTCTGTACTTGTTAATGTAAATGTTTTAGGCAGCCCGGATACAAGATCTCGGCCTCGAACTTCCAATGTTTTTTCTTTTTTCATTTCGAACGCAGACCCTAAATTAATTTTAATTTCTTCAGCGGTTCTCTCACCAATTAACAAACGGTAATTTTCTCTACAATGAGCGATAATAGCTTCGTCCATTGCATCTCCCGCAACACGAATAGATTTAGATACAACTATGCCACCTAATGAAATAACAGCAACTTCAGTTGTCCCACCACCAATATCTACTATCATAGATCCGGCAGGATCCGACACAGGTAAGTTAGCCCCAATCGCGGCTGCCATAGGCTCCTCTATTAAGTAGGCCTCTTTAGCTCCAGCGTGATAGGTAGCATCCAAAACAGCTCGCTTTTCAACCCCGGTGATGCCAGATGGTACGCCTACGATAATTCTAGGTTTAAACTTAAACCATCTTTTATTGGGTAGCGCTTTATTGATAAAATACTTAAGCATGGTCTCTGTGATATCAAAATCAGCAATAACACCATCTCTTAAAGGACGAACAGCAATAACATTGCCCGGAGTTCTTCCAATCATACGCTTAGCTTCATCTCCAACGGCAAGAACCAAATTTTTTTGATTATCTAAGGCCACTACTGACGGTTCTTGGATAGTAACACCTTCTCCCTGAGTAAATACTAAGGTGTTAGCAGTACCTAAATCGATACCAAGGTCACAGTGAAATTGTGCCATGAATTTTGTAAATAATTCTCTAATTGCCATGAGGGGAACCTGCCTAAATATATTTAAGTTAGAAGTATATCACCCCCCTCTACAAATCTAAAGCATGGATAAGTGCGATTTTGAGTTTAAGTAGGTGTTTACATAATCATCTACGGCTTCAGCTAAGGGTCTGGCCTTAATAGGGCAGCCAGCATCTTGCAATTTCGCCATAGGCGCTTCAGTAAAATATTGGTACTGATTCTTTAGATTTTCGGGCATCTCAATATAGTCAATATTAGTCGTTTTCCCAAGTGCTTTAAAGACGCTTTCAGCTAAATTATTCCAAGTTTGAGAGTCGCCGGTTCCAATATTATAAAGGCCTGCTATCTGGCGATTATTAAGCAACCACCACATCATATCCACACAATCTTTTATGTAAACAAAATCTCGCTTTTGTCCGCCATCTGAATAGTCCTCTTTATATGATTTAAAAAGTTTTATCTTACCTGTTTCCAAAATTTGTTTATGCGCCTTGCACACCAAGCTTTTCATATCGTCTTTGTGATACTCATTAGGCCCAAACACGTTAAAAAACTTTAAGCCTACAATTTTATCTAACCAGCCCTTTCTGTTAGCATACAAGTCAAAAAAATGTTTGGAATATCCATACCGGTTAATGGGTGCATAGTCCTTTATCGTATCGTGATTATCTGAAAACCCTTTACTTCCATCACCGTATGTAGCCGCACTACTCGCGTAGATAAAATGAACACCATTTACGATACTCCACTCTGCTAAAATCTGCGTATATCTAAAGTTGTTTTCCATTAAAAAATCGCCATCTTTTTCAGTTGTCGCCGAGCAGGCTCCCATATGGATAATGGCATCTACCTGTTTGAGTTCCGCATCTGTGAAAATAAGGTCTAAAAAATCTTCTTTGTGGATATAGTTCTGATAGCGTAAGCCCACTAAGTTTTCCCATTTATCTGATTCCGCAAGCTCATCAACGATAAGAATATCCTCGATACCCTCTTGATTTAACTTCCATACAAACGCACTACCTATAAAGCCTGCGCCACCTGTTACTATAATCATGGTAAATAATCTCCCTCTATTGTATGCATATTCTATCGCGTAAGAGGCATGTGGTACAGTGTACTTATGGATATTCGGGTTCAAAAAGGAGACACAGTTTCCGTTCACTATCAGCTAAGTTACGAAAACGGACGACGCTTAGACGACTCCCTCTCAACCGGGCCTGTCTCTTTTGTAGTTGGCAATGGATTCGTTATAGAAGGCTTAGAAGAGGCCGTAATAGGCATGGCTCTGGGACAGCAAAAAAAAACATTACTTCCTCCAAATAAAGCCTACGGGCCAAAAGAAAAAGACCTTTTAATTACAATTCCACTTAGCTCAGTACCTTCACATCTCACTATTGAGGAAGGCAAGCAGGTTGAGATAACAACTAAAAACGGAAAATCGACAAAGGTAACACTCTGCAACATTTCTGAAGACACCGTAACCTTAGATGGAAACCCAAATCCGGCCGGAGAAGCCATTTTACTATATGTCGAAGTCATAGCTATTTCATAATATCTTGACCTTAACCCACCATTTTCGTATAATCCAAACTAACTTTTGAGCACTGAGAATAAAGTGGGGTTTCCCGCTTTTTTTATTTTGTGACTCCCTGTGAGGCTGAAAACCATGATTGCAATCGATAATTTAATGCAAGTAGCAAACCAAATTGAAACAGAACGTGGCGTAAGTAAGGAAATCTTATTTAGCGCGATTGAGCAGTCTATTGAAGCTGCCTGTAAAAAGAAATTTCACGAAGATGCTGAAGTATCTGCTGTACTAAACCCTGACACTGGCGAGATCATTGTCACGCTCAAGAAGGAAGTTGTTGAAGACGTTGAAGACGATGTTATGGAAATTTCTCTAGACGACGCTACGGAAATTGACGCAGAGGCCAAAATCGGAAGCATCATCTCTATTGTATTTGAAAATGCAGATTTTGGACGACTCGCCGCTCAAACCGCAAAACAAGTAATCATACAGCGTATTCGTGAAGCAGAAAAAGACGCTATATTTACTGAATTTAAAAATAAAATTGGTCACATAATCACAGGAACTGTTCAACGTGTTGAAAACAGAAATTACCTTGTGAACTTAGGCCTAACTGAAGCTATTCTTTCTTTTAGAGACCAAATTCCTGGAGAACAGTATCATGCTAAGGATAAAATTAAAGTTTACCTAGTAGATATCGAGCGTGAAACAAGGGGGAATTACATCCAGATTTCCCGTACTCATACTGGTTTATTAGAAGAGTTGTTCCGTATTGAGATTCCAGAAATTCAAGACGGGATAATCGACATCATGTCTATTTCTCGTGAAGCTGGCATGCGTTCGAAAGTCGCTGTTAGATCTAACAACTCGACAGTTGGCGCTGTCGGTACATGCGTTGGACAAATGGGTGGCCGTATCCAAGCTATTATAAAAGAGCTACAAGGTGAAAAAATTGATGTTTTAGAATGGGATGAAGATCCATCAAAGTTTATTGCAAACGCTCTAAAACCCGCTAAAATTTCCCAGGTCATTATTATAAATGAAGACGAAAGAACCGCTAAGGTAGTCGTTCCTAATGACCAACTTTCTCTAGCGATAGGTAAACGTGGTGTAAATGTACGTCTCTCTGTTCGTTTAACCGGTTGGAAGCTAGATATTATTTCTGATGAAAATGAAGCTAAACCTGAAGGCAGTGAAAACCTGTCTTTAGCAGAAAAAATTAGCCTTGCTGCACATGAAGAAACCGAAGAAGACACAGAAGGTTTAAGCGGATTAGCTCAAGCTATTGTAAAAGAAAAAGAAAAAATTAAATCTGAGGAGACTGCTGACGCGTGAAAGTTCAAGAGCTAGCTAAGGAATTAAATTTAGGCCAAAAAGGCATGTATGGGTTGTTAGATCGTATCAACCTACGCATTAAAAGTATGTCGGCTAAGCTTACTCATGCTCACATTAAAAAGATTAGAGACGGATACGCACGTGAGCAAAGACGTGAAAATACTAAAGAAGAAGAATTAGAAGCAAAAGTTATTATATTAAAAGATAAAATCATTAATATTGGTGATCTTATCGAGTTGTTTAAAATCTCTGTCCCAGACATGATGAAAGTTTTCCTACAACAAGGTTTAATGTTGAATATTAACTCAGACGTAGACCAAGAAACTGCACTGGCAATTGGGGTTCATCTTAATATAGAGGTTCAGATAGAAGATACGTCTTCAGAAGAAGAAATCGGATTAAGAACAACCGTTATGGATCTTGAAGAAGCGTCCATTGATGCATCCGATGACATTTCTATCCGCCCACCTGTGATTGCAATCATGGGTCACGTTGACCATGGCAAAACTCAGTTGTTAGATACTATTAGAAAAGCGAATGTAATAGCCAAAGAAGCCGGCGGAATCACCCAACATATTGGAGCCTATCAGGTACAGTTTGAGGGCCAAGGTATCACATTTTTAGATACGCCTGGACATGAAGCTTTTACCTCATTAAGGGCTCGTGGGGCACAAATTACCGATATTGTTATTTTGGTAGTCGGCGCAGACGAAGGGGTTAAACCTCAAACTATCGAAGCGATTAACCATGCCCTCGCAGCAGACGTACCTATCATTGTCGCTATCAATAAAATGGATAAACCAGGCGCTGATCCTGAACGTATTAAAACCGAGTTATCTCAACACAACCTTTTAGCCGAAGACTGGGGTGGAAAAGTAGCTATGGTTCCTATCTCTGCTAAAACAGGAGATGGCATTCCGGATCTTCTAGAAATGATTACAATAACTGCAGAATTATTAGAACTTAAATGCTCAATGTCAGGATTAGCTAAAGGAATAGTACTTGAGTCTAATTTATCTAAACAAAAAGGCCCCATTGCAACGATTTTAGTGAAAGCTGGAATTTTAAAAGTTGGAGATTTCTTTGTTGCAGGTCCTGTACAAGGAAAAGTACGAGCCATGTTAAACGACCAGGGTCAGATAATAAAAAAAGCGACACCAGGTATGCCTGTTGAAATCCTCGGGTTTAGTGCGGTACCAACTCCAGGCTTAGTTTTAGGCTGCATGGGAACTGAAAAAGAGGCTAAGCAATTAGCTACTCAACGACAGATTGAAGACAAAAGTACACAACAAGTGAGTCAGCAAAGTGCTGTATCCCTAGAGTCTCTCTCTAGCCAAGCTGAAGATGGTATTTTAAGACAACTAAACCTAGTCATAAAGGCAGATGTTTTTGGATCTTTGGAAGCGATTAAAGCCTCCATTGCGAAGGTAGATTCACAAGACATTCCGATTAAACTTTTACATGCTTCTACGGGTGCTATTACAGAAAACGACGTTATGTTAGCACACGCATCTAAGGCTCTTATCTTTGGATTCGGAGTCTCTGTAAATCCTGAAGCAAAAGCCTTAGCTGAGAGAGAAAACTTAACATTAAAAACATATAAAATTATTTATGAAATCGTAGATGACTTGGAACGTGTTATTAAAGGTTTGTATAAACCAGTGTTTGAAGAAGTAGAGCTTGGACGTGCAGAAGTACGCGATATCTTTAAATTTTCTAAAGTAAGTATCATCGCTGGATGTATTGTAAATTCAGGTAAGATGACT